>DATARY010000062.1:0-19966 GCA_036263935.1 Mycobacterium sp. | reverse complement strand
GCCCGCGGGCAATTCCCTCAATGGGACGCCGATACCGCCCGTCGAGGCTCCGCTCGCGCCGGCGGCTGGGGAGGTTCCGCCTGTGCCGCACGGCCCGCCTCCCGGGCCCGTGGAGGTGCCACCGCCGGACGGCGCGGTACCAGTAGCGCCAAGTGGGTTCGGCGGCAATGCTTCTGGTGGGGCTGGCGGACCGTCTGTCGCCTTCGCGCATTACGACCCCCGCACGGGGCGTTATCTCACCCCGGACGGTCAGCTGCAGCAACTGACGATTTCGGGTACCGGATCCGCACCTAAGTCGTGGAAGGATCTGCTTCCGACCTGACCCGGTCAGAGGCGGTTATGACATCTTCTCCAGTCGCGCCGGCAACTCGGTGACAACCGGCTTGTTGAATCCGCATGCGCCGCTCGGAGCCAGCGTCCTTTCGAAGCCTACGAGGAGGTTGACTGCCTTCGCGATTTTCTGACTGGTGGCGGGGTCAAATCCCCACAACTGGAATTTCTGGTGGCCGGGGGCTGCGGTGCCGTCGGGACAGGGCTCCCAGTTTTGGATGTCGCGGTCGACGAGCCAGACGTCGATGTTGAACTTGAGTGAAGCCGTCCAGCCTACGTCGCTTCTTACCTCGCCGGTGCATTCGATCGGACTGACGCAGTCCGAGGTAACGGTCCAGGTCTCAACCTTGGTCGGCTGGTCTATGTAGACCTCGGCTCCACCGGCGCCGTTCGGACCCGCGCTGGTCTGCGCCCAGTCGCCGTTCGAGGTTGCCCGATAGGTTCCGTTGAGCTCAATCCCGTAATTCGAGGCGTGGGCAGAGGTTGCTGTGCCTAGACTTCCGATCACGGCGAATGTCGCTACGGCGCCGGCGACTACCTCGACTCCACGCATAACTCGCAAGCCTATCGCGGCTGGTAGTAATCTTCTCCGAAAGCGAGAGTTTCGTTCCCGCATGTGTGAAAATGGCGGCGTGCGATCCGCCGTCGCAGTGCTTGCTGCCTTGATCACCGCAGGTTTCGTGACCGCCGCGCCACCGGCCGCCGCCGAGCCGATGGAGTGCGACTACCCGAGCTGCACGCCGGGGATTATGCCGGGCGTCGTGCTGGGCTCCTACTGCGACAACCCCACCTACTACTCGTTCGGCGTGACTTCGTGGGGACGGCTGGTGTTCTGCGGTTCGCCCAGGAGGTACGAACCGCGGTGGTTCCGGTCGCCCGTGATGCACGGCGTCAAGAACGAGAACGACCTCTGCCCTGCCTATGACGGCGAGGTCGCTCAGGCGCCGGACGGGCTGTTCTTGACCTGCGTGGCCTATAACGGCGCCAGCCGCTGGGTGCGCGGCGACACTTAAATTCGACGCGGCCGCGGTCTAGAAATGCACCCACCGCAAGGCCCCGTTTATCGCCGCACAATTCAGCGGGACGCCGTGGGTGCGCGGCTGCAAGTCGTTGGTGGTAAAGGGTTGTTGCGCTGTGTCACCCGCCCTGTCGCAGGGAAGCGCCAACTCGCGCGTGCCGATCAAGGGTCCGACCCGAACCCACACGCCATGCGCGGCACAGATGAGGGTCCTGTGCTCGGAGTCCAGGCCAAAGACGAAAGAAGGACCAGGCGCACAGGGCGCGCCCTCGACGACATTACGAGCAACGTTCGGGACACAGTCCGCCGCGTCGCAGGTCGCCGATGCCTCAGCGGCGAAAGGTATTGTCGCCGTGATTAATCCACAAGCGACGACCGGCGCCGCGATGATCTTGCGCATGTTTACCCCCTGAAGACGGGTCGAGCCCACCGGCCAGTCCAGCCTAGCCCGGCACGGGTGTGAACTTGATGTGCAGCTCGGTGAGGCCGCGCAGGATGAATGTCGGTTCATAGTTGTAGCGCCGGGCATCGGCGGGGCCGTGCTTGTCCTCCTCGATCGTGATGTCGACCATCCGATCGAGGATGCGCTCGATGGAAACCCGGCCCTCCACCCGCGCTAACGGTGCGCCGGGGCAGGAGTGGATTCCACGGCTGAACGCGATGTGCTCGCGCACGTTCTTGCGGTCGAGCTGGAAGTCGTGCGGGCTGTCGAATCGCGTCGGGTCGCGGTTGGCGGCACCGGGACTGACCATCACGGTGGTGCCTGCGGGCACCGGGGTATCGCCGAGCGTTGTTGTCCTGCGGGCCATCCGGAACACGCTTTTCACTGGGCTGTCCATGCGCAGACACTCCTCGATGAACGTCGGAATGAGGCTGCGGTCGTCGCGTAATTGCTGCTGAATGTCGGCCCGGTCGCCAAGCACCCGCAGCGCCGCGGTGAGTAGCTTGGCCGTCGTCTCCTGTCCAGCGCCGAACAGGAATGTGGCGGTGCGGACGACGTCGACCACACGGGGTGTTGAACCGTCCGGGTACTTCGCCGTGGCCAGGCCGGTGAGAACGTCGTCGCGGGGGTTTGTCCGGCGATCCTCGATGTAGAAGCTGAACTTCTCGTCCGCCCACTCGAGGGGGTTGGCTGCGATCGGCTCATGGTCTAGGCCACCGATGTTCGTGCCGGGCCGCTGGGCCCCGAAGGCGTCGCGAAACTCTTCGTGGTCTTCCTCGGGCACACCGAGCAGGTCCGCTACCACCAGCAGTGAGAACGGCCGGGCGTACGCCGCCAGGAACTCGCAGCGGCCGTCGGCGATGAACTCGTCGATGTGGCGATCGGCGAGCCGCCACATGAAGTCCTCGTTTTCCTTGAGCCGTTTCGGCGTCAAAAGCCGGCTCAGCAGCGATCTCGCATCGGTGTGGTTGGGCGGGTCCATTGTGACCATGTGCTCGTACATCGGGATCTCCGTGCGGTGCTCGTCGAGCTGCGCGCAGATGTCGTCACCCTCGGGCACGAACGGAATCGGCGTGAACGGACCTGCGACGGCCACGCACGAGGAGTAGTTCTCGGTGTCCTTATAGACGGCGTTCGCCGCTTCCCAGCCGGTCACGGCCAACACGCCGTTGTCGATCGGGCAGCACACCGCATTCTTTGTACGCAGATGGTCGAAGTAGGGATGAGGGTCGGGGACCAGCGACGGATCGGTGAAGTAGTCGACGGAGTCGAATTCGGTGGTCATTTAAGGCGCTTCCTTCCGGAACCCATGGCTTGACGCCGCACCGTGTCGAATGGCGAGAAACGAAAGAGTGCTGAGCACCTGCTTAGCATGGCGGTAGAGTCACGGTCAAGATGACACCGTGGGCTGGCGTCTACCATCTGCGTGTCGACCGTGTGGGTAAGTAAGTAGCGGAGGTGGCATGGCATCGGCGCGAAGAATCGGAGCGCCGGACGCGAAGAATCGCAGCGTCCTGCTTGATGCCGCTGAGCAACTGCTTCTCGAGGAGGGCTACGCGGCGGTCACGTCGCGACGCGTTGCTGAGAGGGCGGGACTCAAGCCGCAACTCGTGCACTACTACTTCCGCACCATGGAGGCCCTCTTCTTGGAGGTGTTCCGCCGCAGGGCCGAGGAGGGACTCGAAGTACTGACGACAGCGTTGGCATCGCCGCAGCCGCTGTGGGCGCTGTGGCGATTCAGCACGCAGCCGGAGGCCACCCGGCTGACGATGGAATTCATGGGCCTTGCGAATCACCGCAAGGCGCTGCGCGCCGAGATCGTCTATTACGCCGAACGTTTCCGGGAGGAGCAGAACAAATCGATCGCCGCAGCGCTGCGGCGCTACAACGTGGACGTGGCGGAGGTACCGCCGGTTGTGTGGACCGTGTTCGCGACGAGCGTGTCGCAGGCCCTGGTCATGGAACGGGCTCTTGGCATCTCAACCGGTCACGCCGAGACGGTCAAGTACTGCGAGCAATGGCTGCGCAGACTCGAAGGTGATCCTCTCCCCGCAGACGACGCGACGTCGTTCGGTGATCACCAGGGGCGAATCGAGCAGAGCGCACCCTTTGGTCCCTGATGGGTCTTCACAACGACGCCGTCTACGGCAAGGGCGCAGTGGATGTTGGGCATATGCGTTGAGCCCCCGTTGTACGCGACCACCATCGCCCACGCATCGGGGTTAGCCAGCGGTACGTCGAGGTTCCATTGCTGATTCGGGCCGACGTCGGCTTCGACGTTGGGGCTGAACAGATAGGGGTCGTGGCTGTAGTCCGCCCAATTCGGCGGGTCGACGTCGCGGTAGTAGATCTCCACGTTGAACGGCTGCTCGGCCCACACCGTGTAATGGACGTTGTGCAGCGGTGGAGGCGGCGAGTCGTCGGCGGCCGCGGTTGCGGCGCCAAGCGTGACGCATGCTGCCGCCAGCGCCGTTGCCGACAGCACACCGAGCAACGGCCCCGTGAGCGCAGGCGGAAACATCATTTCCGAGATCTTAGAACGCGCTTTCCGCACGCGGTGCCCGAATCGGTGATCTGGTTCTTACCGGCTCAGGATCGTTGCCGACGCGGTGCCCGGGGCGCCGTAGACCTGCGCGAGTCCAACCCGCGGGTCGCCCGGTACCTGCCGATCGCCGGCCTCACCCCGCAGTTGGCGCACGAGTTCGTGTACCTGTCTCAGGCCGGAGGCGCCGATCGGCTCGCCATTGGCGATCAGCCCGCCGTCGGTGTTGATCGGCATTGAACCCTGGATCTCGGTGGCGCCGTCGGCGATCAACTTCTCCTGCTCGCCGTCGGCACACAGCCCCGTCTCGGCCATGTGGATGACCTCGGCGCCCGCATCGGTGTCCTGCAACTGCGCGACGTCGATGTCCTCAGGACCGATTCCCGCCGCCTCGTAGGCGGCCTTGGCGGCGTACACGGTCGGCGACGAGTCCTCCTCGAGCGGTGCACAGGTGGCGTGCACCTCGTATGCACCGTAGCGGCGGGTGCGGATCTCGGTGGCGCGCACATAAACCGGCTTGTCGGTGAATCGGTGCGCGATGTCGCCCCGGCACATGATCACCGCCGCCGCACCTTCGTCCGGTGCGCAGAACATGTACTGGGTGAGCGGGTAGTTCAGCACCGTCGAGTCGAGGATCTGCTCCTCGGGGATCGGCTTGCGCCGGAACGCGTTCGGGTTGAGCGCGCCGTTGCGGAAGTTCTTGGCGGCGACCTTCGCCAGTGTCGCCTGCGAGATGCCGTGCTTGTGAATGTAGTGGTTGGCCTTCATGCCGAAGAATTTGGTGGTCACGAATTGACCGTTCTCGCCGTACCAGCGTGGTAACCCCAAACACGACGGCTCGTCGGTGAACGCTCCGCGCGGATGCTTGTCCATGCCGATCGCAATGCCAAGTTCGTACTTACCCAATCGGATGGTGTCGGCGGTCTGCTGAATCGCAGACGCTGCAGTGGCACAGGCGTTGAACACGTTGGTGAACGTGATACCGGTAAGGCCGACCAGTCGCGTGACCGCGTCTGGGTTGGATATCTCATGACTCCCGCCGAAGCCGAACTGGATGTCCTTCCAGTCGACTCCGGCATCCTCGAGCGCCGCGTCGATGGCCTCGGCACCCATCTCCATGCAGGTCTTGTCGAACCGGCCGAAGGGATGAAGCCCCACGCCGATGATCGCGACTGCGTTTTTGTCGGTCGTCATGGTGTCCTTCTCCTAGACCGGCTGGAAGGCGAAGGTAACGAGCTCGTTGCCTTCGTCGTCGGTGGTGAATGGCACCATGGTCAGCTCGACCTCCATGCCGAACTCCAGCTTGTTGGGGTCGTTCTCGGTAAGCCGGCCCTCGACACGGATCACATCATCGAGTTGCACAAGGCCGACGCCGAATGGCACAAACTTCTCGCCGATGGGACCTTTGTAGGGCGGACCGGGCGGGAAGCCCTGGGTCGTCCATGACACGAGCGTGCCGCGCCGCGGCAGCAAGGCCGCGGACATCTCGCCTGCGCTGCACTTGGGGCAGCGCTGCTGGATGGGGAACGTGGTCGCCCCGCAACTACCGCATCTGCTTCCGATGAGCTGTGGATTCTCGTCCGGCCAAGTAGAGATCTCGGGCGCGAGCGCCTTTTGTTGTGTCGACACGCCGTTGACCATAATCGGAAATGACGTTCTCGTCTAGAGAGAACACGTGGTCGACGCGGCCCGAGGGAACGGGATTTTCGAGGACGACTCGGCGCTGACCACGGTCAGCAACTGGTGTCTTCGCTATCCCGGTCATGGGCGATAGCCTCGCCCTGTGGATGCCGACAAAGAGCAGATCACCGAGGTGCTGATCCGCTACGCCACCGGAATCGATTCCAAGGACTGGCCATTGTTCCGCAGCTGCTGGACCGACGAGATCGACGCTGATTATCAACAGCTGGGCCGCTTCAGCAGCGCCGACGCGCTCACCGAGGTGATGACCCGGCTGCACGAGAACATGGGACCGACGTACCACCGCCTGTCGAACTTCGTCATCGCAGTAGATGGGGATCGGGCAACGGCGCGCTCGTACGTCCAGGCCGTGCTGATGCTGCAACCGGACGACTCCACCAATTGGGTTGACGCCACGGGGCATTACGACGATGTCTTAGTTCGTAGCGCCGGCGGATGGCGCATCAACAAACGCGTGTCTCGGACGGCGAGAACACTTACCGGAGGCGATCTCGCGACCGCGGCCGTGCGGGAACAGTCATGACCGATTTCGGACGGAAATACGGGCGATGGGCGGTCATCGCCGGAGCATCCGAAGGCATCGGTGCCAGCCTGGCTGACCAATTGGCCAGCCGTGGACTGGATCTCGTGCTGATCGCCCGCAATGGTGCACTGCTCGATGAGGTAGCGGCCGGTGTGCGCCATCGCCACGGTGTGCAGGCGCGGGCACTCGTCCAAGACCTGACCGATCCCGACGTGGGCGCCAAAGTGGCCGATGCCACCGATGGCCTCGAAGTTGGGCTGATGATCTACAACGCCGGTGCTTCGGACCGCACATCGACTTTCCTGGAGAACGAGGTCGACTACTCGTTCAAGCAGATCACGCTGGACTGCATCGGGCCGATCGCCTTGGCGCACTATTTCGGTCACGCCATGCGCGAGCGTGGCCGCGGTGGCATTGTGCTGATCGCATCGCTGGCGTGCCTGGCCGGTTCGGCGACGCTTGCGATTTATTCTGCTGTCAAGGCTTTCCAGCACAACTTCGCCGAAGGATTGTGGGCCGAGCTTCGCCCACACGGCGTGGACGTGTGTTGTACACCGCTCGGCATGACCTACACCCCTGCATTTCAGCGCATGGGAGTCGGGTACGACCCCGCCGCGCACATGCTGTGCGACGACGTGGCGCGCGAGATCATTGAGAACATCGGCAACGGCCCGGTTCACGTCGTGGGCGAGACCAATCGGGCGGCCGCGTCGGCGATCTGGACCATCGATCGGCGCTCACTCGTCGAGATGATGAGCGCAGCCTCGTTGGATTTCGCAGCCCGGAGGAACGCCTGAGATGCTCGCATCATGAACATCCTGCCGGGGCCGATCCGCCAGATCGGCTATGTGGTGGCCGATCTCGATGCGGCGATTGCGAGCTGGGTACAGCTCGGCGTTGGTCCCTGGTACGTGATACGCGGGCTGCCGATGAGCGCGCTGTACCGCGGCGAACCCTGTGAGATCACACTCTCGTTGGCGTTGGCCAACAGTGGTGAGCTGCAGGTCGAGTTGATCCACCAGGACGACCAGACCGCCAGCATCTTCACCGAGTTTCTGGTGGCCAAGGGGGGAGGCTTCCACCAGTTGGCTTATTGGACACAGGATTTCGATGCCACGATGCACGCCATCGAACAAGCCGGCTGGCCGGTCGCGTGGTCGGGCGGCGAGAATGTCGGGACCCGGTTCGCCTACGTCGAGGCCCCGGAAAGTCCGGCCACGATCGTTGAGATCACCGAACTGACCGACACGACCGCGGGCCTGGGCAAGTTCATCCGCGACGCCGCGGCGGGCTGGGACGGAAGCGATCCGGTCCGCAGTCTCGGCGGCTAGATGAGGATCACTGACCGAAATCGCCACGCTGCGACACTACTTGTCGCGCTTCATCACCCTGTCTGCTGCGGCCCAGTGCTCGTCCGAAACCCACAGCCGCGCAAAGGCCGCGACGGCTTCGGTGGTTGACACGCCTGACATGACCCGTTTAATCTCCCCTCCCGGGCGGGCCGCCAGCGCACGCGCGAGGCCGCGCCAGCCACCCTCATACGAAGCGCGCGGCAACACCCGATCGATCAGGCCGATCCGTTCGGCCTCGGCGGCGTCGAGCACGGTGCCGGTGCCGGCCAGCAGGAGTGCCCTGCTGTAGCCCACCAGTTTCGTGAGCCGCTCGGCTCCGCCCCACGCGGGCATGATCGCCAGCGCCACCTGATTGAAACCGATCTTGATGTCGTCCGCGGCCAACCGGATGTCCGCGGCCACCGCCACCTCGGCGCCGCCCCCAAGCGCGTGCCCGTTCAGCGCGGCGATGGTGGGGGTGGGGAATCCGGCGATGCGGTCGCAGATCGAGCGCATCCGGAACGCCATGGTCGAGGCTTCCCACTCGGTGCGCAATGCGCTGAGTTCCTTGAGGTCGCCGCCCGACACGAAGGCGCGATCGCCCGCGCCTGTGATGACGAGTGCAGCCGCACCCTCGGCCCCGTCGAGCGCCTTCTCCAGCTGGTCCATCGTCTCCAGCGAGATCGCGTTGCGGGCGTGCGGGCGGTCGATCGTGATGACCGCCAGACCGTCGTCCAATTCAAGGTCGACCATCACCCGTTCTCCGTCTGCGGTATTGGCATTCTCTGCAGCGGAGAATACCATCGCGGTCGAAGTGGAGGTGCGGCGGATTACATGCGAAATGTCCCTGTCGAGCTGGCGAAGCGGTACGTAGACGAGGGGTGGTGGACGCGGGAAACCCTCGGCGATCTTGTCGCCGGCGGACTGCAGGCAAACCCCGCCACCACTTTTCACGTGCACTCTGCCGTCCGGCCGTTCGCCGGCACCTTCCATGATGTCGAGAATTACGCGCGCAGGCTGGCCGCGGGCCTACGGTCACGCGGCGTCGGGCCAGGTGACGTGATCGCCATCCAGTTGCCGAACTGGATGGAAGCCGCCATGGCGTTCTGGGCGTCGGCGTTTCTCGGCGCGGTGATCGTGCCGATCGTCCACTTCTATGGCCGGAAGGAGCTCGCGCACATCATCTCCACGGCCGAGCCGCGGGTCTTCATCACTGCCGAGGAGTTCGGCCGGATGAAGTTTCAGCCTGACCTGTGCGTGGACATTCCGATCGTCGGACGTGTTGGAAGCGACTTCGACGATCTGCTCGACGACCGGCCGATGGCGGGCACCCTGCACGCCGATCCCGCGAGTCCGGCGCTGATCGCATTCACCTCCGGCACCACCAGCAATCCGAAGGGCGTCATCCACAGCCATCAGACCATTGGTTTCGAGACGCGGCAGCTTCTCGAGAATTACCCGCCCGACCGGGGCAGGCAGCTGACCGCCACGCCAGTCGGGCACTTCGTCGGGATGCTGGGCGCGCTGCTGATCCCGGTGCTGGAAGGGGCGCCGATCGATCTGTGTGATGTGTGGGATCCGGGACGGGTGCTCGAGTTGATCGAGCGCGATGGGCTGTCGATCGGGGGCGGACCGCCGTACTTTGTCACCAGCGTGCTGGATCACCCGAACTGCACGCCCGAACATGTGCGGCACTTCACGACGGTCGGCCTCGGCGGTTCGACCGTCCCCGCGGCCGTCACTCAGCGGCTTGCGGACCTGGGGATCTTCGTGTTCCGGTCGTACGGCAGCACCGAGCACCCCTCGATCACCGGTTCGCGGCGGACCGCGTCCGAAGACAAGCGGCTTTTCACCGATGGTGATGTACGCCCCGGCGTGGAGATCCGGTTGGATCCCGACGGCGAGATCTTCAGCAGGGGCCCGGACCTCTGCCTGGGGTACACCGACGACGCGCTGACCGAGAGCGCGTTCGATGCCGACGGCTGGTATCGGACCGGCGACGTCGGGGTGCTCGACGCGGACGGGTACCTGACGATCACCGATCGCAAGTCCGACGTCATCATCCGCGGCGGGGAGAACATCAGCGCGCTCGAGGTCGAGGAGGTGCTGCTCGCCATGCCCGGGGTCGTGGAGGCGGTAGTGGTGGCGGCGCCCGACACCCGTCTCGGCGAGCATGCGGCGGCGGTCCTGCGCCTCAGGGAGGGGTACCCGATGCCGACGCTGGAGGAGGTTCGCGAGCACTTCAAGCGCACCGGCGTCGCGACCCAGAAGTGGCCCGAAGAATTGCATCAGGTCGAGGACTATCCGCGCACCGCGAGCGGCAAAGTGCAGAAGTTTCTGGTCAGGCAGAACATTGCGGCATGTCAGAAAAGAGAATAGGATTCTCCCGATACGAAAAGGAGTCTTCCATGTCGTCGCTGTCGTCGAAGGTCGACCTGCCGTTCCCGCTCTTTGACGCGGACAACCATCTCTACGAAACCGAGGACTCGCTGACCAAGTACCTGCCTGCGGAGTACAAGGACATCGTCCAGTACGTGCAGATCAACGGCCGCACCAAGATCGCGCTGCGTGGCCAGATCAGCGATTACATCCCGAACCCCACCTTCTCGGTGGTCGCGAAACCCGGCGCGTGGGAGGAGTACTTCAAGTACGGCAATCCCGAGGGCAAGAGCCGCCGTGAACTCTTCGGCGAGCCGATGCGCTCGATTCCGGCGTTCCGCGAACCGGGTCCGCGTCTGGAGCTGATGAACGAACTCGGGTTGGACCGTTCATTGATGTTCCCGACACTGGCGAGTTTGGTCGAGGAGAGGCTGCGTGATGATCCGGTCGCGATCCACGTCGTCATTCATGCGCTCAACCAGTGGCTGGACGATGTGTGGGGCTTTAACTACCAGCACCGCATCTTCACCACCCCGGTGATCACCCTGCCCATCGTCGAGAAGGCCATCGAGGAGCTGGACTGGGTGGTCAAGCGCGGCGCCCGGGTGATCCTGGTCCGCCCCGCCCCGGTGCCCGGCTTCCGCGGACCGCGGTCGTTCGCCCTGCCCGAGTTCGACCCGTTCTGGCAGAAGTGCGTCGACCACGACGTGCTGGTCGCCATGCACTCCAGCGACAGCGGCTATGCCCGCTACACCGCCGAATGGGACGGCGCCGCCAAGGAGATGCTGCCGTTCCAGACCAACGCGATGGCGATGCTCAACGAGTGGCGCCCGGTTCAGGATGCAGTGGCCTCCTGGGTGATTCACGGTGCGCTGTACCGGTTCCCCACGCTGAAGGTCGCGGTCATCGAGGCTGGGTCGAAGTGGATGTTCCCGCTGCTCGACCAGCTCGCCGAGGTCTACAAGAAGACGCCGGAAAGCTTCCCGGGCGGCAGCCCGATCGAGGAGATCAAGAACCGCATCCATGTCAGCCCGTTCTACGAGGATGGCATGGACGACCTGATCAATCTGATCGGCGTGGACCAGGTGCTCTACGGCTCAGATTTCCCGCATCCGGAAGGCCTGGCCGAACCGACCCACTATGTGCATGCGCTCGAGCATCTCTCCGTTGATGACCAGGCGAAAATCATGGGCGGCAACCTATCCCGGCTCGTTACGGTGTGACGACGCGCTGCGACGATCACGGGCGGAACGCCCGTTGAGGAGCGGCGCCAGATGACCGAGCCTCGACCTTGGGAGACCATCCCCGCAATGGTCTTGAACGCGGCCGACCGCTTCGGTGACGCGGAGGCGGTCGTCGACGGTACGTTGCGCTTGTCCTTCTTTGAGCTCGTCGAAAGGATTCGTTGCGCCGCAGGCGCATTCGCCGAGCTGGGCGTCGACAAGGGCGACCGCGTTGCGATCTGGGCACCGAACTCCGCGGAGTGGATCATTGCGGCATTCGGACTGCTCACCGCCGGCGGCGTCCTGGTCCCGGTCAACACGCGGTTCAAGGCCGACGAGGCCGCCGACATCATCGGCCGCAGCGGGGCGAAGGCGGTGCTGATCCAGAAAGGGTTCCTGGGCCTGGATTACAGCGCGCCAGCCGGGGTTCCCGTGATCGACCTGAAGTCGGAGTTCCTGTCGAGCGGTTCACCGTTTACGCAGCGGCTGAGTGGTCTCAACGGCACAGACATCTCTGACGTCATCTTCACCTCCGGCACCACCGGTAGGCCCAAGGGCGCGATGATGAATCACCGCCAGACACTACGGATGTACGAGGAATGGGCGACTCTCGCCGATCTGCGCGAGGCCGACCGCTACCTGATGATCAACCCGTTCTTCCATACGTTCGGCTTGAAGGCGGGCCTGATCGCGGCATTCCTTCGCGGTGCAACGATGCTGCCGGTCGCTGTCTTTGACATCGATCGGGTCGTGGAATTGATTGAGTCGGAGCGGATCACGATGTTGCCGGGCCCTCCGACGCTATACCACTCGCTGCTCGCGGTCGCCGACAAGAGCAAGCTGGCGACGTTGCGCGCCGGGGTGACCGGCGCCGCCGACATCCCGGTCGAGCTTGTTCGCCGAATACACAAAGAACTTCCGTTGCAGACGCTGATGACCGGATATGGGCTCACGGAGGCCGGGAATGTGACGCTGTCCCGTCCGGGGGATTCCTTCGAAGACGTCGCCACCACCGCCGGCCTCCCGTGCGATGGCGTCGAGGTGCGGATCGCCGACGACGGCGAGGTGCTGGTCCGTGGCTACAACGTCATGGGCGGCTACCTCGATGACCCTGCCGCCACGGCCGAGGCGATCGATACCGACGGGTGGCTGCACACCGGTGATCTCGGCACCCTCGACGACGCCGGGCGGCTGCGCATCGTGGGTCGCAAGAAGGACATGTTCATCGTCGGCGGCTTCAACGCCTACCCCGCCGAGATCGAGGGCTTTCTCTTGGAACACCCAGCCGTTGCCCAGGCCGCGGTGATCGGCGTGCCCGACGAGCGGCTCGGTCAGGTGGGCAAGGCGTTCGTGGTGATCAAGGCCGGCCACGACGGCGTCACTGCCGACGAGCTGATCGCATGGAGCCGGGACCGGATGGCCGGATTCAAGGTTCCGCGGTTCGTGGAATTCGCCGACGAGCTACCGTTGAACGCCACCGGCAAGGTCATGAAAGACAAACTGAGGTGAGCATACGCACAGCCCGTAAATAGCATTTCCGCAGAAAGTCGGCCTTTGCCGGGGGACTCGCGGAGACAGGTATCGTCGCGGCGATAGTCAAAAATGGATAATGGCATTCTCGTAGAGCAGTGCCCGTAGCAGACAAGGAGGTCGCTGTGCCGTCTTTCAGGCGCCGCGCGTCGGTGATCGACGCTGATCGCGTCGCTGACCCGCCGCAGGACCCTGATCGCGCGGCCGGTGCGGCGAAAGCCCGGGCCCTCGCAGAGGAAGCGGAAGCCGAGGCCGCCGAGGCGGAGGCGCTCGCCGCTGCCGCTCGCGCCAAGGCCCGCGCGCTGCGGCTGCGCCGGGAGGCTGACGCCGCCGAGGCGGCAGCGACCGATGACGGTGCCGCCGAAGCCGAATGGTCGGCGCCAGAGGACACCGAGGCGACGTCAGATGACGACGCGACCGACGGAACCGAGACCGAGCCCAAGAGCGAGACGGACGCGGGGACCGACGAGGCCGCCGCCGTTGCGGACGCAGACGACGCGGTCGAGTCGCCTGAGGAAAGCCCGGCGGGGCCGCGACGTCGCTTTCCGGTCGGTCGGATACTGAGGGTCACCGCGGCGGTCTTGACGGTCGCCTGCACGTGCGCGCTGATCACGCTCAGCGTCCTCATGGTGTTGCACCATCGCAATGTTGTGCGGGATCAACAGAGGAGCGCCGAGTACGCGGCGGCGGCCCGGCAGAGTGTGGTGACATTGATGTCGCTGGACTTCAACAAGGCCAACGAAGACGTGCAGCGCATCATCGACAACTCAACGGGCCAATTCAAGGACGATTTCCAAAACAACGCACCCGATTTCATCAAGGTGGCGCAGGACTCCAAGGTGGTCACCGACGTCGCCGTCAATGCCACCGCCGTCGACTCGATGACCAACGACACGGCCACCGTCCTGGTGTCGGCCACATCGCGGGTCACTAATTCGGCGGGCGCCAAGCAGGATCCCCGTTCGTGGCGGCTGAGCGTGGATCTGAAGAGAGATGGCGGCCAGATCAAGATGTCGAAAGTCGAGTTCGTACCGTGACCCCCGACGACACCACCGATGCGGCCGATGTCGACAAACCTGCCGGCGGCGAAACCAGCGGCGCCACAGACGTAACCGAGAGCGCCGCCGAGACCACCGAAGCCGCCGACAGCGAAGCACCGCAGCCGCGAGACAGCGTCGTCCGGCGGACGCTGCGCGGGGCCCGGTCACGGGTTGGCGTGATCCTGCTTGCAGCGGCGCTCGTGTTGTCGGCGGGTGTGGCTACGTGGCTGTTCGTCTTCCAGTACCGCCCGGATCAGAAGGTCGACCCAGCCGCCGCCAAGGTCGCGGTCGAAGCGGCGTCGAAGGGATCGGTCGCGCTCCTGACGTACTCGCCCGAGAGCCTCGACAAGGATTTCGCGGCGGCGAAATCTCACCTGACCGGTGACTTCCTGTCGTACTACACACAGTTCACCGAGCAGATCGTCACCCCGGCGGCCAAGCAGAAGTCGGTCAAGACCACCGCGTCTGTTGTTCGGGCGGCGGTGTCGGAGCTGCATCCGGACTCAGCGGTGGTCCTTGTGTTCATCAACCAGAACACGACGAGCAAGGAGAATCCCGACGGGGCGTTCGCGGCGAGCGCGGTCAAGGTAGGGATGAAGAAGATCGACGGCGCCTGGCTCATCTCGGCGTTCGATCCCGTGTAGCGTCGGCGCGTGACTCCCGCGCAAGCGAAACCGGCCGACCTGGTGTTGTCGGGCGGCGGCGTCAAAGGCATCGGCCTGGTGGGCGCCGTCGTCGCGCTGATGGAAGCGGGATACGTCGCCCAGCGCGTCTCTGGAACGTCCGCCGGATCCATCGTCGGGTCGATCGTGGCGGCGGCATCGCTGGGTACCCGCTTGACGGCCGAGGAAGTCAGACAGCTTGCGCTGCAACTGGATTACCACAAGTTCACGGATCCAGGCCCATTCGAACGGGTGCCAGTGGTGGGGCCGTCGTTGGCGGTGTTGCGCGGGACCGGCATCTACAAGGGCGATTACGCCCGCGACTGGGTTCGCAGCGAGCTAAGAAATCTGGGCGTCCGCACGTTCGGCGACCTAGCCATCGATGATGACGATCTTCCGCCCGAGCAGCGCTACAAACTGGTTGTCACGGTCGCCGACGTGACGACGGGCCAGTTGGTGCGGCTGCCGTGGGACTACCGCAGGGTCTATGGCCTTGACCCCGACGATCAGTCGGTCGCCGACGCGGTTCGCGCGTCGATGTCGATTCCCTTCTTCTTTCGTCCGGTCACGCTGACCAGCACGGCCGGACTGACCTCGACCCTGGTGGATGGCGGGCTTCTGTCGAACTTCCCGATCGACTCGCTTGACCGCAGCGACGGCCGTAAGCCGCGCTGGCCCAGCTTCGGTGTCACCGTGTTGCCGAACCTGCCCGAGGGAAATGACAAGGTGATCCCGGCGTTGGCGCCGATCCGGCTGCTGGGCCCGCCTCATCTGCTTGAGAGTGTGATCACCACCGTTTTGGTCGGTCGCGATCAGGCATACCTCAGCCAGCCGTGGGTCAGCGCCCGCACGATCAGGGTCGACTCGACCGATGTCGGCTTCCTGGACTTCGACATCTCTGACAACGAGATCGATGCCCTCTACGGCAAGGGTTATGCCGCGGCCGAAAAGTTTCTGTCCACCTGGGACTGGGCCGAGTATCTGCGCCGGTTCCGGTGACAACCGATCTCGGTGCAATCGTGCCGCTGCCGGCAGCGGTCGCAGACAACGCCTTCGCGCCGGTGGCGGGGGAGACGTCACTGGCCCGCGTCGTGCGTTCGATGCTACCCAGCGGCATCGTTGTCGCGTGTGCCGGAACGCTCGCCGACGACGTTCGTGAAAGTCTTGCGGCGGATGGCCTTTCGACGGTCGCCATCGCGGTTGCAGACGGCATAGGAACGCGCGGCGACTGTCTGGCGGCGGGCTTGGAATACCTTGGGAACGAAGCGATTTCGTCGCGCTACGTTCTGATCCACGACGTACGTCGGCCGCTGGCACCGGGAGGCGTGCGGGACAGGGTGATCGATGGGCTGCGCGGCGGCAGCTCCATTGTGGTGCCGGCCCAACGGCTCACCGACAGCGTCAAGGCCGTTGATGCGAGCGGTTCGGTCACCGAAACCCTCGATCGCTCGATGCTGCGGGTCGTCCAGTACCCGCGCGGCTTCACCGCCGATCAGCTGTCGCGGCTGTTGACGCGGCGCACATCCGACGAGTTCGACGAACTGGACGAAGCCTTGAGAGCGGGCCTGCCGATCACCGTCGTGGACGGGGATCCCTGCGCCTTTGTCGCCGACCTGCCCCGAGACACCGCGTTCGTCGAGGCGATCATCACGTGCCGGCCGGCCGGCCCTTACGGTTCACGAGGATCCGCTCGGCGAGTGCGACGTCGTCGGCGTAGGTGACCTTCAGGTTGCCTTCCGCTCCGGGGAAAGTCCGGATCTCGACGTCGGAGAATTTCTCGACGCACGACGCCGTGTCGTTGCCTTCAAATCCCTCCCGGTCGGCGGCCCGATACGCCTGCAGCAACGGCAGCGCCTGAAACGCCTGGGGCGTCTGCACCCGCACAAGGGGGCCCGTGCCGCTCAGCGCTTCGAGTGCATCGCCCGGCCCCGCTCTCACCACGTCGGGTACGGGCACAGCGGGTATCGCGCCGCCGAACACCCGGGCGACAGACAGCGCGGTGACAAACATGTCGGGCCCCGCCAGCGGTCGGGCGGCGTCGTGGATCAGCACGACGTCGATCGACCCCGATTCGATGTCGGGGGCGAGATACTTCAACACGTTGAACTCCGACGCGTGCCGACTGTCGCCCCCCTCGACGAGTTCCACCGTGGCGCCTGGCTCCCGGGCCGCGGTGTCCCTCGCGAGATCGCTTTCGCCGCGCCGGAACACAAGCACCGTCCGCGTGATGTCGTGAACCTGCGCCACCGCATCCAGCGACCAGGACACCATGCTGCGGCCGGCCAGCGGCAGATACGCCTTGTTGCCGTCGGCGCCGACGCGGGTGCCCATCCCCGCGGCCAGCACCACCCCGACTGCCGTTGCCGGCTTGCTCATGGGCGAACAGTATCGTCGCGTTAGTTCGTCACGTCGAACGCCTTGAGCACCTTCGTTGGCCTGACGCGGACCACGAGCTCGCCGGGGACAGCATTGCGCCTGCCGTACTCCTCGGCCCGGTCGGCTCCCATGTAGCGCCCACCGGCCCTTGTCGCGATGTCGATTACCTCCTGCGGATCTTCAGAGATTGACGCGACGCCCTGGACCTGGACGAAGGCGTACGGCGGACGCGAATCGTCGACGCACATCACCACACGCGAATCACGCGCCAGCGCACGGCCCTTGGCGGTGTTCTTGCCCGTGTTGAAAACCAACTCACCGCGGTCGACGACGAACCAGACCGGCGCCACCAGTGGTCGGCCGTCGGATGCCAAATAGCCCAGCATCCCGGTGCGGGTTCCCGCGGAAAGAAATTCGATGACGTCATCAGATAGTTCGTCCACCCGATCACGGTAGGGCGGTTCGAGGCCGGCGTCGACGCCGGTAGTCAGTCCTCTGCGTGCCGGTTGTAGTCCCAGCGCTCCAACCGCGCCTGCAGCTCATAGAGGCCCAGTGCGGCGAGAGGTGTGCCGACCGACATGCAGATCATGAATAGCGCGGTCATGGTTGGCTCGAACCGTTACGGACTGTGGTGACCGAACGATGCGGGAGTACCGAGTGGATGGACCCACACGCGTACCGCGGTACCTGGTTTTCCGGACCGCGCTCGAGTGATTCGAGCGCGGCTGTGCGCATCGTGCGGTACCGGACACGCTCCCGGACCACCCACTTTTCGGCCCAGCCGTTGAGCAGGTCGCCGGCTCGAAGCAGCGGGAGCAGGTCGGCGACGAGTTGGGGGTCGGCCTCCGCGGGCTCGTCGTGATCGAGCAGCCGGTCTATGTGGTCGGTCGCGTGATGCCAGTCGACCGTAACGTCCGAGGACAGCGCGACGTATTGCGGATCGACCAGCAGGAGCGGGTCAGCGCCGGCGGGGCGCAACCGCCACATCGTGGACCGCAGGCTCGCGACCGCCCGGCGTGTCTGCGTGTGCGGCCAGAGCATTGCGCAGACCCACAGGCGATGCACCGGCCTGCGCTTCAACGCCAGAAGCGCGACCAGGCGCTGACACGCCGGCGGCAGCTCGACTGCGCGATCGCCGCGGCGAACGGCGAAACCGCCGAGCAGGTCGAGCGAGAACTGATCCGTCACCCTTCGATCGTCGGTCCGTGCCGCGCTGAGCGCTTGCGTAGTGCACTACTCGTTTTTCGGGCGGGGCTACGTATTCGCCGTCTTTGCAGACGTCACGCGGTGAAACGTAACGGGCGACGGCGAGCGTGAAAGGGTGGTCAGGTGACTAGGGTTGAACCGCATCGTCCACCGCCTGTTCGGGTGCACCGACTGCGCAGAATGTCAGGCCGCGACGTGCACGAAGAGCACCGGGTCGCGACGCCGCTTGAATTGCTTCTGGACCTGACGTTCGTCGTCGCGTTCGGCATCGCCGCGACGGAGCTCGCGCACATGCTGGCCGAGAACCACGTCGGCGCCGGTTTGCTCGGGTTCTCGTTCGCCACCTTCGCCATCTGCTGGGCGTGGATCAACTTCAGCTGGTTCGCGTCGGCTTACGACACCGACGACTGGATCTATCGCCTGATGACGATGCTGCAGATGGTCGGCGTCATCATCCTGGCGCTGGGCTTTCCTCAGATGTACGCCTCGATCGAGCGCGGCGGGCACATCGACAACCGCGTCATGGTGGCCGGCTATGTGGTGATGCGAATAGCGTTGGTGGGCCAATGGTTACGTGCCGCCAAGCAGGACCCTGACCGCCGGGCCGCGTGCTTGACCTACGCCGCGTTCGTCACCGCCGCCCAGATCGGCTGGATCGGCACCATCTTCCTTCACACGTCTGTTCCAGCGACTTTCGCGATCGTGGTGGTGCTGATCGGCGTGGAGGCGTTGGGGCCAGTGCTGGCGGAGACCCGCAAAGGTGGAACGCCCTGGCATGCTCATCACATCGCCGAACGATATGGGCTGCTGGCGATCATCGCGCTCGGTGAGGGCGTGGTCGGTACGGTCGCGTCGCTGTCGGCAGTGGTCGGCGCGCAAGGGTGGTCGGTCGATGCGGTGTTCGTGGCGGTGGCAGGCACGGGCCTGACATTCGGCATGTGGTGGACGTATTTCATCGTGCCGCAGGCGGACGTACTGCACGCGCATCGCGAACGCTCGTTCTGGTTCGGCTACTTCCACCTCGCCGTATTCGGTTCGATCGTGGCCACTGGCGCGGGGCTGCACGCTGCCGCCTACTACATCGAGCACCATTCCGAGCTTGGGTCGGCCGAAACGGTGCTGTCGGTAGCGCTGCCGGTCGGGGTCTACATCGCCTCGATCTACCTGCTGTATGCGGTGCTGATGCGGACGGTCGACCCGTTCCACACCTTGCTTCTGGCGATCACCGCAATCGTTCTGGTCGGCGCCGTGCTGATGGCCGACGCGGGCTTCGCGATGGCCAACTGCCTGCTGGTCGTGATGCTGGCGCCCGCCGTCACGGTGGTCGGCTACGAACTGCTGGGGCATCGGCACGCGGCGGAGGCCATCGGCAGGATCCTTTCTGAGGGCGGGTAGGGGTTTAGGTTTCGCCGGTTCGTGAAAGCCATAAATAGCCGTTCGAGGTGGCACGGGTGATGTCTCGGTATCACCGCATATGAGCAGGAAGCAACCCCGAACCGCCAGGTCAAGAAAGCGGCCGCGGTTCGTCCATTTCGGTGCTGACGGACTCATCATGCGGCCTCGGCGGCTTTTCACCGTTTCGAGCGGGCTATCGTCCCGCTGGCTGAGGCTTAATGCCCTCGAGCAACATTTGTCCGCTCGCAAGCTGGGGCCCCACTTGGTC
>DATARY010000099.1:0-15525 GCA_036263935.1 Mycobacterium sp. | reverse complement strand
GTGATGACGAACCGTTCCTTCAGGCGCATCAAGCCGCGGACGGTGTCCGGCCAGGGGTCAAGCCGGTGCCACGCACGGTTGAGATGGTCAATGTCCTCGTCGCTGACCGATGTGATCCCCGCGGTACCCAAGAGTTCGTCGAGGATCCCGCGGTGCAGGTCGTCGATTCTGGTCCACGGAAGTTCGCCGCGGCGCACTCGTTCCATTGCCGGGGCATATCCGGCGCGCCAGTTGTCGGCGAAGGCCGCCCAATCCTGTTGCAGTCCACGGATTCGGCCGAACTGCTCGAGTTCGCGAATGATGCTGGAGCGCCAGTCCACGACCGTGCCAAACACGTCGAAGGCCAACGCTCGCTGATGATTCATGGCTCCAGGACGACCTTGCCGAGCACGCCGCCGTCGGCCAGGCTCTCTAACGCTTCCCTGCCCTTCGACAACGGAAACCGCATGGGCGGTGGCGGTCTCAAGCCCGCCTCGACGAGATTCTTGACGCCGAAGCCGAACAGCGACTGCGCGCCCGGATTGCGGTTGACGAACTCGCCCCACCCCACCCCGATCACCGCGACATTGCGCAGCAGCAGCCGGTTCACCTTGACGGTGGGGATACCTCCGGCGGCGAATCCGAGAACCAGCAGCCGACCCTCGGTGGCCAGCGCCCGGATCGCATCGTCGAACGCGTCTCCACCGATGGGATCCACCACCAGATCGACCCCCCGGCCTTCGGTGTGTTCGCGCACCGCCTGCAGCCAGCCGTCGGCAAGCGGCAGCACCACGTCGGCGCCGAGCGACTCTACAAACCCCCTCGCCTGCGGACGATGCACCATCGCGATGACCTTGGCGCCCATCGCCTTTGCGATCTGCACGGCCGCGGTGCCGATCCCCCCGGCCGAGCCAAGCACCAGCACCGTCTCGCCGGCCCGGAGCGCACCGCGGCGGGCCAGCGCGAAGTACATGGTGTAGTAGTTGCCCAACAGCGATGCGGCTGAGGCGTCGTCGACGTCGTCGGGGGTGGGTACGACGTTGGCCGGCGCGACGGCGACCTGCTCCGCGAAACCGCCGAGCATGGAGAACGCCGAGACCCGTTGGCCCGGCTTGAAGTCAGACTCCTCGGGCGCCGAACGCACGACACCCGCGACCTCCATGCCCGGGATGAACGGCGGTTCGAGCCGCAGCTGGTACTCACCGCGCAGAAGCAGCAGATCGGGGAAAGACACCCCGGCGGCACCGACGTCGATGACCACTGCATCGCTGCTGACGACGTCGTCGACATCGGTGTACGCCAGCCCCGGTGGGCCCGAAAGTTCCCGCGCAACAAGCGCTTTCATCAGGTAGCGGGGATCAGCCGAGGCTGAAGTTGGCCTGCTGTGCCGCCGAGAGGTCGGCGATCTCGCCCCATTTGGCGGCTACGTCATCGACCGACGGCACGTCGGAGAACGTGATGCCTTCATTCTGGAACAGTGCGGCCCGCTGCACCTTGCCGCCGCCGACGATGAACACCGACGCGGTTTCGGGCACTTCTTCGCTGCACAGGTAGGCCACCACCGGCGCGACGTACTCGGGTGTCAGCTTCTTGAACACCTCCGGCGGGAGGATGTCCTCGGTCATCCGGGTGGCCGCGATGGGCGCGACCGCGTTGGCCTTGATGTTGTACTTCGCGCCCTCCTGGGCCAGCGTGTTGATCAGGCCGACGAGACCGAGCTTGGCGGCGCTGTAGTTGGCCTGGCCGAAGTTGCCGAACAGCCCGCTGGTCGAGGTGGCGACGACGACGCGGCCGTAGCTCTGCTCGCGGAAGTGCGGCCAGGCCGCGCGGATGATGTTGTAACCGCCGTAGAGGTGCACCTTCAACACGGCGTCCCAATTCTCGAATGGCATCTTGTGGAAGGTGCCGTCGCGCAGGATGCCCGCGTTGCTGACAACGCCGTCGATCTTGCCGAACTCGTCGAGCGCGGTCTTGACGATGTTCTCGGCGCCCTCTGCCTCGGCCACGCTGTCGTAGTTGGCGACCGCCCGACCGCCGGCGTCCTTGATCTCGTTGACCACCTGGTCCGCCATCGAATGTCCGGCGCCGGTGCCGTCTCGCGCACCGCCCAGGTCGTTGACGACGACGCTGGCGCCCTCCTTGGCGAGCGTCAACGCATACTCGCGCCCGAGTCCGCCTCCGGCCCCGGTGACGACGATGACGCGATCCTGCACTCCTGGCATGACGTTCCTTCCTAGAACAGCCGTCTAGCGAGTTTCCAAGCCTTCTCTGTATACGGGGGATACATGAACCCACTCACGTCGGGTCGGGTTGGCTTGGTCATCACCGCCTTGCGGTGACTGAACTCTTCGAACCCGAACCTGCCGTGATAGGCGCCCATGCCCGACAGTCCCACGCCACCGAACGGCAGCTTGTTGGTGGCGAAGTGGAACAGCAGGTGGTTGATCACCATGCCGCCCGCCGACACCTCTTTGACCACACGTTCGCGGATGCTCTTGGTCCTTGTGAACAGGTAGGCCGACAACGGCTTCGGCCTTGAGTTGACGAAATTGATTGCGTCGTCGAGGGATTGGACGGTCATGACGGGCAGGATCGGGCCGAAGATCTCGTCGGTCATCAACGGCTCTGCGGGGTCCGGGTCGACGACGACGGTCGGCTGGATACGCAGTTTGGACGCGTCCGAGCCACCGCCGACCGCCACCGTGCCCTTGGTGGCCGCCAGCGAAGCGGTCAGGCGATCAAAATGGCGCTGGTTCACGATGGGCTTCCCGCTGGGGTCGCCCGACTCGAAGTGGGCGACGGCGTCCTTGATCTTGTTCACGAGTTCGTCGCGGATCTTCGCTTCCGCGAGCACGTAGTCCGGCGCGATGCAGATCTGGCCGGAGTTGATCAGCTTGATCCAGGCGATCCGTTTGGCCGCGACATCGATGTCCGCGTCGGCGGAGACGATCACCGGGCACTTGCCGCCGAGCTCGAGTGTGACGGGCGTCAGGTGCGATGCCGCGCCCTCGTAGACCTTGCGCCCGATCTCGGTGCCGCCGGTGAACAGCAGGTGGTCGAAGCCCTGCGCGATGAGCGCCTGGCTGACCGCACCGTCGCCCTCGATCACGGCGATCGCGTCGGAGTCCAGATACCTCGGGACCAGTTCCGCCATCAGGGCCGACGAGGCCGGCGACACCTCCGACGGCTTGAGCACGACTGTGTTACCGGCGGCGATGGCGCCCACGGCCGGGCCTAGCGTCAACACGAACGGGAAGTTCCACGCGCCGATGATCAGCACCGTGCCGTACGGCTCGTATTCCACCCAGGCGCGGCCGGGCAGCTGCGACAGCTCCAGCAGCCGGTACTTACGGCGCATCCATTTGCGGACGTTCTTCGCCGCATCCTTTGCCTCGACGGCGGTGGGGGCAACGTCGGCCAGCCACGCCTCGAACGGCTTGCGGCCCAGGTCCTGTTCCAGCGCCGCGGCCACGGCCGGCTCGTTTTCGATCATCATCCGCTCGAGCGCGCGCAGCTGCTGCCTGCGCCAGTCGATGCTGCGGGTGCGGCCGCCGGCGAACGTTTCGCGCAACCGCCGAACGGTGCCGGGGATATCGACTGTGGGCGCTTGGACGGCCTGAGGCGCGACGGATTCTGTGGTCATGGTTGGTGTCCTTCCTGACCCGAGGAATAACCGATCGTAACTAACCGGTTGGGTCGCCAGAAGGCCCAATCTCATGCCCGCGAGAGCGTGCGCGTCAGCCTGCTTTGTGCGCGGTGATGAATGTGGCGAACGCGTCGGCGTCGTCGATACCGATCTCGACCGGCCGGCCCAGCCGGCGCTGCACCTCGAGCGCATGCACAGCGGTTGCGTGCCAGCCGTTGTCGTTCAGCCAGGCGTCAACGTCGGCGCGGTTCGGATCGTCATAGGTGAGGTCCTGGACATCGACCGTCTGCTGCAGGCCGAGCTGCGCGCGGACGCGCTCGAACCGCTCGCGCATCTCGGCGCGGCGTTCGCTCGCGTTCCTGCCCACGGTCTCCACGGCGATGCGGCTGCCTGCCGCGCTGAGTTGGGTGATGTTTTCGAAAAGCTGATCCTGAGCGTCGGCGGGGAGGTACATCAGCAGCCCCTCGGCGAGCCACGCCGTGGGCTGAGTCGTGTCAAACCCCTTGTCGCGCAACGCCGCCGGCCAATCGACGCGCAAATCCACCGCTACCTCGTGACGCGCGACAGCCGGCTGCACGCCGTTGTCGCCCAGCATGGCGGCCTTGTACTCGAGCACCTTGGGCTGGTCGATCTCGTAGACCGTTGTACCGGCAGGCCAGTCAAGACGGTAGGCGCGCGCGTCCAGTCCGGCGGCCAGGATCACGACCTGGCGGATGCCCGCTGCCGCGGCCTCGGAGAAGAAGGCGTCGAAGAAGTGCGTCCGGACCGCCTGATAGGTACGCATCTGGTCGAAGATCGCGGCGGCCTCGGGGTCGATGTCCACAAGCTTGGCCGCGATGGAGTCGTCGACCATGTACTCCCAGCTGCCCGCCGCCGCGCCCGAGATCAGGATCTCGGCGTAAGGGTCGTTGATCAGGCGGTCGTCGCGGCGGCTCTCCGCCGCCCTGGCGGCGGCGACCATCACCGCGGTGACGCCAACGCTGGTCGCGATGTCCCAGGTGTCGTCGTCGATGCGCAACGCGCTCATCGCTGTGCTCCGCCCAATCGAGCGCGCAGCAGCACGCTGTCCATCGCCTCCTCGACGAGGTCTTCGGTCGCCGGCCGGCCGAGCCGCGCCATCTCGAGGCTGCTCGGCACCGCGTCGACGTCCCAGCCGTGCCGGGTAAGCCACTCGCCGGCATCGGCCCGAGGGTCGTCGGAGTAGATCAGGGTGTCGACGTCGAGATCCAGCCCCAGCCGCTCACGCAGTTGGGTGGTGCGCTCTCGCCGGGCCGCCCGCTTCTCGGTCGAGTATTGGGCGGGGTTCAGGTTGAACGCCTCGACCGCGATCTGGCTGTCCGGCGCGCTCAGCGCGGTGACCATCTCGAACAGCCGGTCTTGGGCTTCCCCGGGAAGGTAAGGCAGCAGGCCTTCGGCCAGCCAGGCGGCCGGCTGCCCCGGATCGAAGCCTGCTTCGATCAGCGCAGCGGGCCAGTTGTCTCGCAGATCCACTGCCACCGTGACCCGACGCGCCTTGGGCACCGCGCCGTGCGCGTCCAGGGTCGACGTCTTGTACTCGAGCACCTTCGGCTGGTCGATCTCGAACACCGTGGTGCCCGCGGGCCAGTCGATGCGGTAGGCGCGCGAATCCAGGCCGGCGGCCAGGATCACGACCTGGCGGATACCGGCGCGGACCGCGGACGAGAAGTAGTCGTCGAAGTAGTGCGTGCGCACCGCCTGGTAGTTGCGGGCCAGGTCGTGCAGTCGGCGTCCATACTCGTCGTCGCCGAGCCAATGGTCGTCGCCGCTGGCCATCTGCGCCCACGCCGGGCCGGCGGCGGCGGTCAGTAGATAGGCGAACTCGTCGCGGATCAGCGGTTCCGGTCGCGACGTCTCGGCGGCCCGCGAGGCCGCGACACCCAGCGCCGTAGCACCCACGCTCTCGGTGATTCCCCAGCTGTCGCCCTCGGTGCGGACCAGGCGAACGTCACTCAAATCAGTCATTTCGTTCGCTATGCTACCGAATAAGTTAGCGAAGCTACATGAAATGTGTGCTACATCACCGCTGGTAGATGCTTATTCGTGCAGATTCCACAGCTTGTTGGCCATCAACAACTCGAACTTGTGCACCACGGCGCCGAGTTCGTTGTGATTGCCGACGAAGCCGGCGTAGAAGCCCATCCCCCACATCACCGCCACCAGCATCTCGACCAGATAGTTGACGTCGGTGTCCGTGGTGAGCTCGCCCCGTTCGATCGCGTCGTTGACCGCCCAGGCGACGAAGGCGCGGGAGTTCTTCAACGAGTCGTGGTCGTCGAGGCTCAGCTCGGGGTGGCGCTGGGACTCCAGCACCGAGGTCACAAGGAAGGCCGCCGCAGAGCGGTCCTCGGTGTCCGACTGCATCGCCGCGGCAAAGAACGCCGACAGCCGGCCGATTAGATTCGTCTGGCTCTGCGCCCGCGCCATGCCCGCGTTAACAACCTGAGCGTTGGTCTGCTCGACGACTTCGCGCCACAACACCCGCTTGCTCTCGAAGTAATGGTTGATGGCGGGACGTGTCAAATCGGCGCGGATGGCAATCGCCTGGAATGTTGCAGCGTCGTAGCCAAGTTCGCTGAACACCTCACGCGCGGCTTGTACGATGCGCTCGCGCGTTTCTGCGGCCTTCGCTGCAGGGGGACGTCCGGGTCCTCGACTCGCCGTATGCGGCACGGTCAAATTGTGCCACACGTCACTTGACGTTCACGCAAGTGCCCAAAGCCAGCGAAGTCGGCGTGTCTATTCAGCAAACCTGGTCGCGGTCTGTCGCGCTGTCGCCTTAGCGGTCCGTGGCTGAATCCACGGCGGTGTCGAACTATGATCTCCTGCGAACGCGAGGCCGGTTCGCTTCGGTGCGCGACGCCGTGAGTCGAAAGCCTTCTACTTGCCCAGCGGCCGGTGTGGCATCAGCGCGTTCGGCGGGATGGTGCCGAACTTCCCGGCCTCGAAATCCTCGACCGCCTGGATCAATTCGGCCTTGGAGTTCACCACGAACGGGCCGTACTGGAAGACCGGCTCGCGGATCGGCTTGCCCCCGAGGATCAGCACCTCGAGTGCGGGCCGACTGGAGTCCTGGGAAGCGTCGGCCGCCACGCTGACCCGGTCCCCGGGCCCGAGCACCGCGAGCTGGCCCTGATGGATCGGGTGACCGACAGGACCAACCGCGCCCCGGCCCGACAACACGTACACAAGGGCATTGAAGTCGCGGTTCCACGGCAGGTTGAGCCGTGCGCCGGGCTCAATGGTCGCGTGCGCCAAGGTGATCGGCGTGTAGGTGGCACCCGGTCCACGGTGGCCGTCGACCTCGCCGGCGATGATGCGAACCAGTGCTCCGCCATCGCCGGACGACAGCAGCTTCACCTCGTTGCCCTCGATGGCCTGATAGTTCGGCGCCGCGAACTTGTCCTTGCGCGGCAGGTTCACCCACAGCTGTATGCCGTGGAAAAGGCCGCCGCTCTCGACGAGCTCGGCGGGCGGTGTCTCGATATGCAGGATGCCCGACCCTGCGGTCATCCACTGGGTGGCCCCGTCGGTGATCAGCCCGCCGCCGCCGTGCGAGTCTTGGTGCGCGAAGCGGCCGTCGATCATGTAGGTGACGGTCTCGAAGCCGCGGTGCGGGTGCCAGTCGGTGCCCTTTGGCTCTCCCGGCTGATACTCCACCTCACCCATCTGATCCAGGTGGACGAACGGGTCGAGGTCGGCGGAGCTGATTCCGGCGAATGCGCGGACGACGGGAAACCCCTCGCCCTCGTGCGCGCGCGGCCCGCTGGTGATCGAACGGACGGGGCGTTCGGTGTCGGACGGAGCCGGCGCGGCGATCCGCGGAAGGGTCAGTGTGTCGGCTGTGACTGCAGGCATGGTCGAGGTAACCGGACCACGGTCCGATTAATTCCCGAGCGCGGCCAGCGCGGCAGCGCGCGCATCGGCCGCGGTTGCGGTGGCGAGCACGGCGTCGGCCGCCTCGCGGCACTGCTGCATGGTGACCTGTGCCAGCTTTGCGCCGACGCCCTGGATCGCGGCCGCCGCCGCCGAGAGGGACGTCACGCCCAGGCCGGAAAGCACGCACGCCAACAAGGGGTCGGCGGCGGCCTCGCCGCAGACGCCGACCGGCTTACCCGCGGCGGCACCGGCGCGGACCGCCATCGCGACCAGCGCAAGCACGGCCGGCTGCCACGGATCGGTGAGCGCCGCGAGGTCGGCGGACATGCGGTCCGCGGCCATCGTGTACTGAGCCAGGTCGTTGGTGCCGATCGACAGGAAGTCGACGTGTTCGAGAATCCGGTCGGCGAGCAGAGCGGCCGCGGGAACCTCAATCATCACTCCGGCGGTTAGACCGTGCGAACGAGCCCGCGCGGCAAAGTTTTTGGCTTCCTGGGCGGTTGCGATCATCGGTGCCATCACCCATGGCGGGTTCCCGGTGCACTGTGCCGCCGCCGCGATGGCTTCCAGCTGCCGTTCCAGTATCCCGGGATTGCCGTCCGCGATGCGGATGCCGCGGACCCCGAGCGCGGGGTTGGCCTCGTCGGGGTGCCCGACGAATTTCAGCGGCTTGTCCGAACCGGCGTCGAGCGTCCTGATCACGACCTTTTGCCCGGCGAACGCGGCGAGCACTTCGCCGTAGATGTCGGCCTGCTCGTCGACGCTGGGTTCGGTGTCGCGGTTGAGGAAGCACAGTTCGGTGCGGAACAGGCCGACGCCCTCGGCCGGCGTCTCACGCGCCGAGCGAGCCGCGGCGCCATCCTGGACGTTGGCCAGGATCGCGACGGCGTGACCGTCGGCGGTGGTGCCGGGGCCCGACCAGTGTGCGGCGCGCTCGGCGTCGCGCCGAGCCTGTGCGACGGCCTTTGCCGCGGCGGGCTGGTCCGGGGTGACGGTGACGGTGCCGAGGGTCCCGTCGACCAACACCATCGTGCCGGCGGCGACGGCATCCAGCCCCTCGACGGCGACCACGCACGAGATGCCGAGTTGGCGGGCGATGATCGCGGTGTGGCTGGTCGGCCCGCCCAGCGTGGTGGCTAGGGCCACGACGAGTGTGGGATCCAGGCCGGCGGTGTCGGCGGGGGCGAGGTCTGGCGCGCACAGGATCGACGGTGTCGCGGGCAGGGGAACGCCGGGCTCGGGCAGACCACGGAGTTCGGCGAGAACGCGATCGCGGATATCCCGAAGATCGGTGACCCGCTCGGCCATCAACCCGCCGAGTTGGGTGAACATGTCGACGAACTGCTCGACCGCCTGAGCCACCGCGCGCACCGCCGGTGTTCCTTCCTTGATGCGCTTTTCGGTCGCCCCGAGCCATGCCCGGTCCTGGGCCAGCGTCGCGGTGGCGGCGAGCACCTCTGACGCGGCGCCCGTCGCGCGGGCGGCGCGGTCGCGTAGCCGGGCGGCGACGGCCGTGGCGGCAGCTTCGAACCGGGCGGCTTCGGCGGGGCGGTCGGCGTCATCGATGTCGGCCTCCGCGGTCGCGTCGTCCACGACTGGCGGCCGGCTGGGACGGATCACAGGCGCGTACTGGACGCCCGCGACCACGGGGACACCTCGCAGAACCGTGCCCGCCGGATGGCTGTCGGTCGGGCGGCCCGGCGGAAGTGACGTAGGTCGACTCGAGATGGTCATGTGAAGCACATTACAAGAATATCTTGACAAGTCAACACAAACGGGGGTAAAACCAAACATATCCAAATCCAATCGGGCTTTTTCCAACACAGACGGAACCTCATGTACGCCGAAGAACGTCAGCAAGCGATCGCCTCCCTTGTGATGACGCACGGCCGTGCCTCGGTGGCCGCGCTGGCGCAGGCGTATGACGTGACCACCGAAACGGTCCGCCGAGACCTCGCCGTCCTGGACAAGGCGGGCGTCTTGCGGCGAGTGCACGGCGGGGCGGTACCCGTACGGGCGCTGCATCTCGTCGAACCCGGAGTCGGCGAGCGTGAGACCACCCGGGCCGAGCACAAGGACGCCATTGCAGCGGCCGCCGCCGACTTCTTTCCGCTCGGCGGCGCCAGTGTCCTGCTGGATGCCGGGACGACCACCGCGCGCATCGCCGCTCAACTGCCGACCGACCGTGAGCTCGTCGTCGTGACCAACTCCGTGCCGATCGCCGCCCGGTTGGCGGCCATGCCGTCGGTGTCCCTGCAACTGCTCGGCGGCCGCGTGCGCGGTCTCACCCGGGCCGCGGTCGGCGAACAACCGCTGCGGGTGCTGGACACCCTGCGCGTGGACATCGCGTTCATCGGCACCAACGCGATCAGCGTCCGCCACGGCCTGTCCACAGCGGACAGCGACGAGGCCGCGGTCAAGCGGGCGATGGTTGCCGCCGCGAATTACGTTGTGGTCGCTGCGGACTCATCGAAGGTCGGTCGGGAAGACTTGGTCAGCTTCGCCCCGATCACCAGCGTGGACACCCTCATCACCGACTACGAGATCGGTGACGCCGACCGGGCGGAGTTCACCGAACATGGCGTCGAAGTCGTGTGCGCCGGAGCGTCGGCATGATCGTCACCGTCACGCCGAACCCGAGCATCGACCGCACTGTCACGCTCGACGCGCCCCTGACCCGCGGCGCGGTGCATCGCGCAACGTCGGTGACGACCGAGCCGGGCGGAAAGGGCGTCAACGTCGCGCGGGCGCTGACACTGGCCGGCCTCGACGCCGTCGCCGTGCTGCCTGCCCCCGCCGCCGATCCGTTGGTCGCCGCGCTACGGGGAAGCGCAGTCCCATTCCGCTGTGTGCCCACGACCGGGGCGGTGCGAACCAACCTCGCGATCACCGAACACGACGGCACCACAACCAAACTCAACGAACCCGGCGCGACGCTGGATGCCAGTGCGCTCGATGGGCTCACCCGCTCGGTGGTGGCCAGCGGCGAGACCGCATCGTGGGTGGTGCTGTCGGGCTCGTTGCCGCCCGGTGTGCCGGACGACTGGTACGCCGACATCGTCGCGCAGCTCGCCCCGTACCCGTGCCGGGTCGCCGTCGACACCTCCGAAGGCCCGTTGGCCGCGCTTGTGAACTCGTTGGACCTCGCGCGGCCTGATCTGATCAAGCCGAATGCAGAAGAGCTCGCCAGCGTGCTTGGCTTCTCGCCGCGGGCACTGGAAGCCGCCGTCACACAGGGCGATCACGAGCCAGTCGTGTCGGCAGCACAGCAGTTGGTGGATCGTGGCGTCGGCGCCGTGCTCGCGACCCTCGGCGCTGCCGGGGCTGTGCTGGTCGATGCCAACGGCAGCTGGATGGCCACCCCACCGCCGATCGTCCCGCGCAGCACCGTCGGCGCGGGCGACGCCTCGCTGGCCGGGTATGTCCGGGCCGAGGCCGGCGGCGCCGTGCCCCCGCAGCGACTCCAGATGGCGGTCGCCTACGGCGGCGCCGCGGCCGCACTCCCGGGATCCGCTGTCCCGACTCCCGCGCAGATCGACCTCGATGCCGTTCACGTCGTAACAACCAGCACGAAAGTATTGCCATGACAAGCTCCACCGCCTCACCGCCGATCATCAACACCGATCTGGTTCTGCTCGACGTCGACGCGGGCGGTGACAAGCAGACGGTAATCGGTCGGCTGGTCCATCGCCTCGCCGACGCCGGACGCACCAGCGACACCGACGGATTGATCGCCGCCGCGATGGCACGCGAGGAGCAGTCGGCCACCGGACTGCCGGGCGGCATTGCGATCCCGCACTGCCGCTCGCCCTACGTCGACACGGCTTCGATCGGGTTCGCCCGCCTCAATCCCGCTGTCGACTTTGGTGCGCCCGACGGGCCCGCCGATCTGGCGTTCCTGATCGCCGCCCCGGAAACCGGCGGCGCCGAGCACATGAAGCTGCTGTCCAGCCTCGCGCGCGCCTTGGTGCGCAGGGACTTTGTGGAATCGCTTCGCACCGCGTCGACACCCGGCGAGGTCGTCGAGCTTGTCGACGGCGTGGTGAACCCGGCGGATGTAGCCAAGCCGGCCGAAGCTCCCGCGGCACCCAAGACGTTGGTCGCGGTGACCGCATGTCCAACCGGTATCGCACACACCTACATGGCGGCCGACTCCTTGGCCGCGGCGGCCAAAAAGGCCGGCGTCACATTGCACGTGGAGACGCAGGGCTCATCGGGTAGCACGCCGCTGTCGGCGTCGATGATCGCGCAAGCCGACGCCGTCATCTTCGCCACCGATGTCGGCGTCAAGGACAAGCAGCGATTCGCCGGTAAGCCCGTCGTGGCCTCCGGGGTCAAGCGCGCGATCAACGAGCCCGACAAGATGGTGGCCGAAGCGCTTTCGGCCGCAGCCGATCCCGCTGCGGCGCGGGTGCAGGGCGATGCGGGCAAGCCCGCCGCGGCCAAGGCACCGGCCGGCGAGGTCGGTTGGGGCACTCGCATCCGGCAGATCCTGCTGACCGGCGTGAGCTACATGATCCCTTTCGTGGCCGCGGGTGGCCTGCTCATCGCGCTCGGCTTCCTGCTCGGCGGATATGGCATCGCGAACAAGCCTGAGGGCGAGGCCAAATCGCTAGGCAACATCATCGCGGCCACCAACTCACTGACCAACCTGCCGTCCGGTGGGCTGATGCAGTACCTCGGCGCGGTGTTGTTCACGCTGGGCGGCCTGGCGTTCGGGTTTCTGGTCCCCGCACTGGCCGGCTACATCTCGTTCGCCATCGCCGACCGGCCCGGCATCGCCCCTGGATTCACCGCCGGCGCGGTGGCCGTATTCGTCGGTGGCGGGTTCATCGGTGGGATCGTCGGCGGTCTGATCGCCGGGTTCGCTGCACTGTGGATAAGCCGAATAACGGTGCCCCAGTGGGCCAGGGGGTTGATGCCAGTCGTCGTCATCCCACTATTCGCGTCGCTAGCCGTGGGCCTGCTGATGTTCCTGTTGCTCGGCCGTCCATTGGCATGGATCACCACCAGCCTCACCAACTGGCTGGGTGGGATGACAGGCACCTCGGTAATCGTCCTTGGCATCGTGCTCGGCCTGATGATGTGCTTCGACCTGGGTGGCCCGGTGAACAAGGCGGCCTATGCGTTCGCCACCGCGGGGCTCAACGTCGCCGACCCGGCGACGCTGCGAATCATGGCCGCGGTGATGGCCGCCGGCATGGTGCCGCCGCTCGCGATGGCGTTGGCCTCCACCCTCCGGCCGGGCCTTTTCACGGAGCCCGAGCGGGAAAACGGCAGGGCCGCTTGGCTTCTCGGCGCATCATTCATCTCTGAGGGAGCCATTCCGTTCGCGGCTGCCGACCCGCTGCGGGTGATCCCGTCGATGATGTTCGGCGGCGCAATCACCGGAGCATTGATCATGGGCTTCGATGTCACGCTGAAGGCACCCCACGGCGGCATCTTCGTCTTCTTCGCGATCGGCCACCTGGTGTGGTTCCTGGTGGTGCTCGCCGTCGGGACCGTCGCCGGAGGACTCGCGGTCATCGCGGCCAAACAGTTCGTGAGGCCAAGCGCCGATACCGAGCCCGCGCTGGCCACCGCCTGATCCATCAACCCCACCACTGCAAGGGAGACATCCATGCCAACCAAGACCGTTATCGTCGGCTCAGCCATCGGACTACACGCCAGGCCCGCGGCGATCATCGCCGAAGCCGTCGTTACTGCCGGAGTGCCCGTCATGCTCTCGATGGACGGTGGTGAGCCGGTCGACGCCGGCTCGGCGCTGATGATCATGACACTGGGCGCTGGCAACGGCGCGGAGGTGACCGTCGCCTCCGACGACGAGGAGGCGGTCAAGACCATCGCCAACCTCGTCCAACAGGACCTTGACGCCTGACCCGGGAGCGGCGTCCGACCCGCACGCAGGAACTCGCGCTGCGCCGAGCACAGAACGTGCCGTGAGCAGCCGCGCGTCAGTCTGACGGCTCCGCAACCGCCCGCCTTGCCATCTGGGCCTCAAGGCTTTGTTCAAGCGCGCCTTCGTCCCGCCCGAGGGCTACGGTCGCAGCCGACATCGCAGCGATCGCGATGGTGATCACCGCCGCATCCAGGCCGCTGACGTCGAGGTGCTCGCCCAGCACCACGGCGCCGAGCACCACCGCGATGACCGGCTCGAGCACCAGCATCGTCGGCACCGACGTCTGCAGCGACCCCGCATGAAACGCGGACTGCTGCAGGAACACCGCGACAATTCCCAGCAGCGCAAGCAGATACAGCACCGGCGTGGTGAGCAATGCGCGAACGCCGTCATGCGTGAGCACGTGCATTACCAATTTGGTCAGCACCGCGATCACACCAAACAGCACACCCACGGCGACGGCAAGAAGCACCGCCCGCTGCCAGCCGATGACGCGGGTCGCGACGATCACGCAGGCCGTCACCGCCGCCGTGCAGATCACGGCGACCAAGGCGGACAGCGGTAGCGATGCCTCGTAATCGCCCGGCTCGGTCCGCGCCAGCACGACGAACGCTGCCAAAGCCATGGTCAGCAGCACTGCCCACGCCCACTCGCCATTGGTGACCCGTCGACGGGCCAGTCGCGCGCTCATCGGCAGCGCGAACAGCAGCGCGGACACCAGGATCGGCTGCACAAGGAGCAGGGAGCCCTTCGCGAGCGCGAGTGCTTGGAACACGTATCCGGCAACGGCCGCCGCCGTCCCGGCCCACCACAGTCGGCGTCCAAGCAGCGTCATGAACATGACGGTGCTGACGCCGTGCTCAGCAGGGATATCCACGGTGGCACGCTGACGGACCACGATCCCGATTGCGAGAAACACCGCTGCGAGCAGGGCGAAAATCACAGTCAGACCATGGCCTACCAAAGCGTCCAGCTCCTTTCGGCCCACAGCCACCCGTCAGAACAAGAACAACATATTCATTGACGCAACGCCGAGCGCACTGTGGTGTCAACCTGTGATCGATCTGGTTTCGAACCCGCCGAAGTGGGCATACCCCAGGCCATGCAGTTGCGAAGGCTGATCCTGCTGGTCGGGGCGATCGCGGTGGTCGCGGGCCTTATCGGCCTGTTGGTGCCGGTGTCGATACCCGGTCCCGACGGCGGGAGCATCGGCTGCGGGAACGGTGTTGTCAGCGACCTCTCGAGCGCCAAGGCGGCCGACGACCGGAATCTGGCAAACCTGCCGGTGCTGAATCAGGTGATACCGCACACCGACTACGTGCCCGCATGCCAGTCGGCGCTGTCGAGCCGACGGGCGTGGGCGATTCCGGTGACCGTCATCGGGTTCGTGGTCATCGCCGGGTCGTTCTTCGTGGGTGGCCGCGCCGGCAGTGTGCGGGCACCCTAGCTGGCTTCGCGTCCCTCAACCAAGCGAAGACGCGGCGGGCGCGGCTCCGTCGGGGCAATCTTGTCGTTGACCGTGGCCACGACGGAATCAACCCGGTTGACCGCCCTGTCACACAATCCGCGGACTCGCTCGCCTGCCGCGTCGACATCGTCGGCCGCGCTGAGTAGGTACGCCCTGACATTGACGCGCAACCGCTCACCCCTTGTGCGCAGTCGGCGACGGATCCGATCGTCGATCTCGACGGTGACGTAGGGCAACACCTGAAGCTTCATACGCCGCGCCTCCCCTTCGTGGATGCTTGAATTCACCCTAACCGGGGGCGCGGCGCCGCGCTGCGGAGCTATCCGCCGGACTGCGCCGGTTCCGAGGACGGCCAACATCCTGCCAACTCGCGGAGTCATGTCGGCGCGTGGCCGTTCGCAGTTGGACTTGATCGTCTAGTCGGACCGGCGTGGGAACCATCACACTTATACGGTGATGCGCGCCAGCGCTGGCGTATTCCGCGAACACGCGACTGCGTTTCCCACGTTGACGTGCAGTTTTTTGGACGATATAGTTCAGTTTCCGACAGATAGGACGCATCATGAGGTCAGGCCGATTGGCTCGACGCATCGCCGCCGCCGCCGGCGGGACCGCGATCATCTCCATGGGCTTGCT
>DATARY010000081.1:0-12408 GCA_036263935.1 Mycobacterium sp. | reverse complement strand
GCCGCGGCCAGAAGCGGCGTGGCGTGACGACGCAACCACCATTGGCCGCTTGTCGCGTGCTGCCGTGCTCGTGGCCGGGCGCGTCATCCAGCGGTCGCCACAGGTTGTCGTCGGAATCGTCTGGTTTGGGCTGGTCGGTCTGCTGGGACGAATAGCCGGTCCGCGCGAGATACCGATCAAGCAGCGGAGGCGCCAGCCGTTGACCCAACAGCGTGGCGACGGTGCTGGCACCGACCCAGTATTGCTTGTGCGTGGGATGCTCGGCGGCGTAAACGACAGCGCGAGCGGCGATCTCGGGTTGGTAGATCGGTGCCGCAGTAGGCGGACTGCCGCGGGATGGCACGCACACCAAGCGCGGAACCCACCTGCACGGAGCGAATACCGATGTGGACCAGCGGCCGTCCGCCTGCGCGTTGGACGTCGGCCGCGGCCGCCTCAAGCTCAGCTCGTCCCCGCGCAAGGAGGGCGACTTGCGCTCCCCTGCCTGCGAATTCACTCGCGATCGCGCGCCCTGTGCCGGCGCTGGCGCCGGTCACCACCACCGTGGGAGCTGATGCGGTGACGGTCATGTCATGTTCCTTCCGTGTTCGTTGTGTGCGCCAACCTGCTGGACGACAGGGCTCCGCTCACCGTCCGCGACAAACGCGTATTCACGCAGCACATGTGGCGCGGCTGCGCAGATCGTCTCGGGTGTAGAAATATTCGCTCCCACCGCCGTCTCCACCCTGGGGCTACCCGCCGTGTTGCGGATCAACACACCCGGCGGTGAGTAAACGGGGGCGAGAGCGGGCACTCTAAGGCGTGCTTGTCGTTGGTGCCGAACTCGGCGCGTGGTGGGTGGTGACGTTCGCGCTCTGGTGGGCGACGCTGCCCGCCACCACGGCACCCGAGCTGCTGGTTGCGGCCGGTTGCACGCTGTGTTGCGCGGTTCCGGCCAGCGCCGTCCGGAAGGCGAACGACGGGCGGTGGAAGCCGCGGCGGGCATGGCTGCGGTGGCCGCTGTTGGTCCTGTCGGAGATCCCTGGTGACTGTTTGCGAGTCTGGCATTCGGCGCTGAGCCGGCGCAGGGCGCACACGCAGCTGGTTACCCTTCGCCTTCCCAACGAACCGGCGGCGGTTGCCGCGACCCGCCGCGCTGTTGGCCTGGTGGCCCTTGGCGCCACCCCTGCGATGGTGGTGGTTGACGGCGACGAGGAACGCAATGTCCTGGTGATTCACCGCGTGGGTGCGGGCCCGTCTCGACTCGAATCGAGTGTGAAGCATTGACGCCGTGGATTTTTGGGGCCGCCGCCCTGATGGTCGGCGGGTTCGTTCAGGCGCTGTGGCTAGCGTCCCGGGGCAGGCCCGAAATGCGTTTGGTGGGGCTTGAATTCGCCGCAGTGGTGACGATCTTGATATTGATGTTGCTCACGAGGCAATACGGACGGTCGTCGTATTTGATCGTGCCGTTGGCGTTGGCGGTGGCGTCGCTTCCCGGAAGCCTTGTGTTCGCCCGGCTTCTTGTGCCTCGGCGGTGATCGCGGTGCTCATCGCCGAATGGATTCTCGTCGGTGCCGGATGCACCGCCGTCGTTCTGTCGATGCTCGCGGCGCTGCTGTCATCGACCGTCTACGACCGGCTGCACCTGCTGACGATCGTGACCACCGTCGCTACTCCCCTCGTCGGAGTCGGGAGTGCGATCGGACAGGGCTGGTCAGCCGCGGACGGCATGGTGTTGGCCATCGTCGTGATCGTCGCGGTGACCGGTCCCGTGGTCGGTGCGGCGACCGCCCGCGCGACAGGCGCGCGTGAACACCTGATGACCGAGGAGCCCCCGCCATGACAGTGGTGGTCGTGCTGGCGTTCGCCCTTGTCGCTGCCGCCGGAACCGCGGTGGTGCTGACCAACGACCCACAGCGACAAGCGATCACTCTCTCGGTGCTCGGGCTGGCGTTGACGATGTTGTTCCTGGTGTTGCAGGCACCCGATGTGGCGTTGTCGCAGCTGGGGATCGGGGCCGCGGTGGTGCCGTTGATGGTGATGCTGACATTGCGTGAGATCCGTCAACATCCGTCGCGGAAGGACAGATCATGAGCCGGCGGGTCCGGTTGGTGCTGTTCGGCTCGGGCGCGGTGGTGATGTCCATCTTCTTTGTGATGGCGGCGCGTTCGCTCCCCGCCTTCGGTGCGGCGCAGCACCTTTATCGCGATCTGGCGGTTCGTGCGGCGCTGTCGCACGCCACCGCCAACGTGGTGTCGTCGGTGAATTTCGACCTACGTGCGGCCGACACGCTGGGCGAGGAGACGGTGCTGCTGGCATCCGTCATCGGCGTGATGGCCCTTCTGCGACCGGCTCTCGAGGAGCGCGAGCTACGCCCGCGGGCGCGTGGCCATGCGATGGACGCCACCCGCCTGATGGGGTATGTGATGCTGCCGGTCACCTTTGCGGTAGGTGTCGACTTGGTCGTGCACGGACACATCACTCCCGGCGGCGGGTTCCAGGGCGGCGTCATGATCGCGATCGCGTTGCACCTGCTCTACGTAGCCGGCAGCTTCCGCGCGCTCGACCGGCTGCGACCGGTGAACGTATTCGACATCGGCGAGCTCGCCGGGGCGGCCACCTTCGTGTTGCTGGGGATATGTGGCCTGATCTTCGCCGGTGCGTTCCTGGCCAACTTCATTCGGCAGGGGCAACCGGACGTACTGTTCTCCGCCGGCACGGTTCCCCTGTTCAACATTGCGGTCGGCGTCGAGGTCGCTTGCGGGATCACGGTTTTGCTGGCGCAATTCCTGGCGCAGGAGATCACCATCGTGAAGCGAGGTGAGCGGCCGTGACGATCTACGCCTACGGCGTGGCCGGCTGGCTGGTGCTGATCGGAGCGTACGGAATTGTGGTCAGCCGCCACCTTGTTCACGCCGTCATCTGCGTGTCGGTGAGCCAATCGGGCACGTATGTCATGTTGTTGGCGGTTGGGTACCAGCGGGGCGCGTCGGCACCGATCTTCGACTCGAATAACCCGCCCACGGCAGCGGTGGTCGATCCGACGGTGCAGGCGATGTCGCTGACCGACATCGTGGTGACTGCGACGGTGATCGCGTTACTGCTGGCGTTGGTGATCCAGATCCACAAGCGACACGGGACAGTTGATCCAGACGAGTTGAGCTCGCTGCGGGGATGACCGCACGTGACCATCTCCGCAAGCCTGCCGCTTCTCGTCGCAACACCGATCATCGCCGCCTGCGTTCTCGCAGCGACCGCTAAACGGGCTCCACGCGCGGCGACAAACCTTTTGGCCCTGCTGGGTGCCGCACTAACGGCAGCGCTCGCCGTCGCCGTCACGATGCGGGTGTCTGCCGGGACAGCTGTCGAGTGGCTCGGCGGCTGGCACCCCGAAGGCCATGTAGCAGTGGGTATTTCGTTCGTCGCCGATCCACTGGCTGCGGGTTTCGCGGCGCTGATTGCGCTGTCGGTGACATGCGCTGTCCTGTACAGCTGGCGGGGCCTCGACGCAGCCGATGCCCGCTATTACGCACTGATGCTGCTCTTCTTGTCCGGCATGGAAGGATTCGTGCTATCCGGCGATCTGTTCAACATGTTCGTCTTTCTCGAACTGATGGGTGCGGCGGCCTACGCACTCACCGGTATCAAGATCGAGGACAAGTCGGCAATCCAGGGTGCGCTGAACTTCGGGATAATCCAGTCGTTGGGCGCGTGCGTGACACTTGTTGGAATTGCGGTCCTCTACGCCCGTGTCGGTCAGCTCGGGCTGGCGCAGCTCCGGTTCGGAATCGCTGGAGTGTCGGACACTTTCGCCGTGACGGTGTTCGCCCTCGTGGCGTGCGGATTTCTCGTCAAGGCGGCTGTCGCGCCTCTGCATTTCTGGCTCGCCGACGCACATGCGGTCGCCCCTGCAGCGGTGTGCCTGCTGCTTTCGGGTGTGATGGTCGAGGTGGGGCTGTACGGAGTGTGGCGGGTGTATTCGGTCGTGTTTTCCGGTGCCTTGAACCGCACTGCGGTGGCGCATACCCTGCTCGAATTCGGCATACTGACCGCCGTCGTCGGCGCGGTCATGTGCGTGCTGCAACGACACGTCAAACGGATGCTCGCGTATTCCACGATCGCGCATATGGGCCTGTTCCTTGTGGCGACTTCGACCCTGACCGGCGAAGGGGTTGCAGGTACCGCGTTGTACGTCGTCGGCCATGCCGGCACGAAGGGCGCCCTGTTCCTGATCGTCGGCGTCCTTCTCGACCGCTACCGGACGGTCGATGAGATGGAGCTAGTCGGTGTGGGACGGCACGATCGCGGTCTGGCAGCGGCGTACTTCGTTGCGGCGCTTGCGCTTGCGGGACTGCCGCCGTTCGCCACCGGGCTCGGCAAGTCGATCGCCGAGTCCGCCACGTCGCCGTGGGTGCTTGTGCTATTCAGTCTGACGTCGGTGCTGACCGCCGGTGCCGTGTTGCGCGCCGGTCTGCGATGCTTCACCGGCTGGGGTGCCCATTGGTCACCAAGCCCGGGCGAGGCGCCTCCGGGGTCAGATACCAGCGATGAGGAACTCCCCGACACGCGACGGCTACGCCGCATACCGACCTCGATGAGCCTTGCGATCGCTTTCTCGATAATCGGCGCTTTCGTCCCGGGGGTTTGGCCCGCCGCGGTCGCCTGGGCCTCGCACGCGGCCAACCGCTTCATCGATGCGACGAGTTACCCGGCCGCGGTTAGCGGCGGCGTCGCGCGGGTCGCCGCTGTGTCGGCTCACGGCTGGGACGCATCGGAGGCGGTGCTGGCAACGGCGATCGCTGTGCTGAGCCTCGGGCTGGCGATGGCGGCCATCCGGATCTCCGCGACCGGCCGGCATCTGGCGGCGGCGCGGCCGCTGGCAGGTGCACTGCATCGAGCCCATTCAGGTCACATCGGCGACTACGTCGTCTGGCTGTTCGCGGGTCTCGCCGCGCTCACCGTGCTGCTGCGCGTGCAGGTGGGATGACTGCGGTTTCCCGCGCCTGCAGTTTCCCGCGCCCTGCGGTTTCCCGCGCCCGAGCCCGCGGGTATGCACCGGGTATGGCGCTGAAGGAGTACCGGGCAAACGACCAGCCGGATTCCGTGTTGTCCGGGCGCACGCTCGACGAGTTGTCATGACCGATCGCCTGCCCGACGAGCTGCGTGCGGCGCTGAGGGACGAGAACGTGCCGGACTGGCGGGCCCCGACGCTTGCGACGCTGACCGACAAGCCGTTCTCCGATCCGAACTGGATCTTCGAGCGCAAATTCGATGGGGAACGGTGCCTGGCCTTCCGCGACGGCGCCGAGGTGCGGCTGCGGTCGCGCAAGCGCCAGTCGCTCGACGGCACCTACCCGGAGCTCGTCGAGGCGCTCGGCGCCCAAGCCACCTCCCGGTTCGTCGTCGACGGAGAGGTGGTGGCGTTCGAGGGTCGGCGCACGAGCTTTGCCCGCCTGCAGGGCCGCCTTGGCATCACCGATCCCGAGGTGGCCCGGGCCTCGAAAATCGCGGTCTACTACTACATTTTCGACCTCTTGCACCTCGACGGGCGCGCAACCACCGAGTTGCCCCTGATTTGGCGTAAACGGCTGCTGCGTAACGCATTCGAGTTCGAAGATCCACTGCGCTACACAACGCATCGGGCGAAGAATGGCGAGGCGGCCTACCGGACGGCGTGCGAGCGCGGCGACGAAGGCGTGATCGCCAAGCGCGCCGACGCGCCGTACGAGGGTCGACGCTCGACGAGTTGGCTGAAGTTGAAGTGCGTGCGCGACCAGGAGTTCGTGATCGGCGGCTACACCGCCCCGAAAGGCAGCCGGATCGGGCTGGGCGCACTATTGGTCGGCTACCACGACGGAGACGATCTCGTTTACGCCGGCAAGGTGGGCACCGGGTTCGACACCGCCACGCTGCGCAGCCTGCACAAGCGGATGGCGCGCCTCGAGCAGAACGAATCACCGTTCACCCGCGGGCACGTGCGTGAGCCGGGCGCGAAGTGGCTGCGTCCGACGCTGGTGGCCCAGGTGGCGTTCACCGAGTGGACCCGCGACGGCAAGCTGCGTCACCCACGCTACAAGGGACTGCGCACCGACAAGGACGCCGACGAAGTGGTAAGGGAGACATGCTGATGGCCCGCATCGAAGTCAACATCACTCACGCTTATTGGGTGCTCGGCCGTCCAACGCAACGCTTGTCGAAGCTGCGAGGCGATCGTGCCGGAACTGCCTGACGTGGAAGGGTTTCGCCGCGAACTGACCCGCACATTGCCCGGGCGTCGCGTCCGCCGTGTCGAGGTGCGCGACGCGGGCGTGCTGCGCAACACCACCGCGCGGGCACTGGGACGCAGCCTGAACGGCCACCGCTTCCGCAAGCCGGGGCGGCACGGCAAGTGGCTGCTCCTGCCGACTGACGGTCCGACGCTGCTTGTGCACAGCGGCATGACCGGCCATCCGTATTACGCGCGCACCGGCGCGGACGAAGAGGGCCAGGAGCGGCTCGTCGTCACGCTGGATCGCGGCGAGTTGCGTTATGCCGACCAGCGCAAGCTGCGCGGTATCTGGCTGGCCGATGACGATGACGCTGCGGCCCGCGTCATGGGTGAGCAAGGACCGGACGCGCTCGACATCGGCCTGCGGGCATTCCGTGACGCGCTGTCCGGCCGCCGCGGAGGGCTGAAGGCGACGCTGATGGACCAGTCCGTGATCGCCGGACTGGGCAATCTGCTCACCGACGAGGTCTGCTGGCAAGCGCGGCTACATCCGGCCCGGCCGGTAGCCAGCCTCGATGCCGACGAAATCCGGCGGCTGCACAGCGCAATGCGGCGGGTGCTTCGCACCGCGGTGCGGCACGGCAGGGTACCTGGATTACCGCGCTGGCTCACCGGAGTGCGCGACGATCCCGACCCACACTGCCCCCGCTGCGGCGCGCGGCTTGAGCGTGGTCGGATGGGCGGCCGGACCTCGCTGTGGTGTCCGCGCTGCCAGCCGGGGTGACGGTCGGCGATCTTCTTGTGATGGCAATGAGTGGGGGTCCGGCGAGGGCTGTAAGGTCGGCTCTCATGAGCTTTACCAAGCGCGGATGGGTGGCGATCACGGCGGTCGCGGTGGTCGTGGCCGCAGCGCAGTTACTTCCGGCGTCCGCGTCGGCCGATCCGAATGCCGGACAGCCCGGGCTGTTGCACAACATCACCTACCGTGCGCGCGCCGACGGGACATCGCGGGGAGCGGTGGTTGCGTACAAGCAAGACGATACGAACGTCAACAGCGATCAGCCGACCCTGCTGCCCGGCAGCACGTTCGAGGTCAACACGGTTCTGGCCGATCCCAAACAGGCGGGCATGGAAGTGTCCATCCAGTGGCCGTATGGATCGAACCTGCACTGCGAGATTTTGGTCGACGACCAGATCGTTGCGCAGGCCGACCAGTTCATCGCACCGAGATTGTTCCACCCCAGGGACGACCCGCTGTACGGTGTGCTGCAATGCGGTGCTCCCCTGCGCATACCCGACGCCGGCGGAAATACCGTGGCGCCGCCTGCACCGGCGACCTGATCCGCTACGGGCTCCACCCGGTAGAGGTGGCCCACTCCCATGCGCGCCGGTACGCGTCGAGAAACCACGGTTCCTTGGCTTCGGGGTAGTCGCGCGCCGTCAGCGCGCGCCGCTTGACCGTCAGGTACTCCTCGCGGACCCCGGGGTTGGCACGCAACCAGTCTGTGAACAGCAGCGCGAACTGCTGGTTCGGCCAGCCGTCCACGCGGATGTGAACGTTCGTGAGCCGTCCGGGATCTGCCGCGCCGTGAAATCGCTTGCGCCACACAGACAGATCGTCGGTGTGCGGCGTATCCGATGTGACGTGTTCCTTGCGCGGATACCCGACGTCGGCGAGGGCGTCGGCGATCTCGTCTGCGGCGTCCAATGACGCGACGGTGATCTGGACGTCGATCACGTCCTTGGCGTCCATGCCCTCGACGGCCGTGGATCCGATGTGGTCGACGCGCAATGCCTTCGCGCCGCACGCGGTTTGAATGCGCTTGATGATCCGCTTGGCGTCGTCCGGCCATGTCGGGCGGTAGGGCACCAGCTCCGGCTTCGTCGAAACGCACTGCCGGGTGCGAATGTTGTGCGCCAGTGGCAGTACCCGGTGGTACCAGACGTCGCGTGCCTTCTCGACGAGCTCGCCGGGTGAGCCCGAATTGTCCAGCAGCACATCGGCGATCGCGCGGCGCTGCTCCTCGGACGCTTGAGCCGCGATTCGCGCCCGCGCGTCGGCCTCGTCCATCCCCCGCTTGATCAGCCGAGCTACTCGAGTGTTTGTGTCGGCGTGGACGACCACGACGAGCGGGAACATCGGCGCCATGCCGGTCTCGACCAGCAGCGGGATGTCCTCCACCACAACGGCTTCGTCGGACACCGCCTCGATGATCTCGACGCGCCGCCGCGCCACCAGGGGGTGCACGATCCCGTTCAGCTTGGCCCGTTGTTCGTCGTCGACGAACGCCTTGGCGGCCAGCGCAGGCCGATTCAGCGCTCCGTCGGGCAGCAGAATGTCATCGCCGAACTCGTCGACCAGCTTGGCCAGCCCTTCGGTCCCCGGCTCGACCACCTCACGGGCGATGACGTCGCCGTCGACGATGATGCCGCCACATTCAGCGAAGGTGGCGGACACCGTCGACTTGCCGGCCCCGATACCGCCGGTCAGACCGATGCGCAGCATGCGCTGGAGCGACTAGGCGCTGCCGGCGAGCTTCTCCCGCAGCGCCGCGAGCTGGGCGTCGCTGGCCAGCGACCCGCCGGCGGCCGGCTCATCGGCGCGCGCCGCGCCGTTGGAGGACGGCTTCTCGGCAGCGGCGGCCTCGGCAGCGGCGGACTTCTCCATCTGCACCGTGTGCATCTTGTGCCTGCGCTCGGCCTCGGCGTAGCGGGACTCCCACTCGTCGCGCTGCTTCTCGAAACCCTCGAGCCATTCGTTGGTTTCGGAGTCGAAGCCCTCGGGGAAGATGTAGTTGCCCTGCTCGTCGTAGCTGTCGGCCATGCCGTACTTCGACGGGTCGAACTCCTCGGTGTAGTCCTCATTGGCCTGCTTGAGGCTCAGCGAGATGCGGCGCCGCTCCAGGTCGATGTCGATGACCTTGACCATCGCGTCGTCGCCGACCTGGACCACCTGGTCCGGGACCTCCACGTGGCGCTCGGACAGCTCGGAGATGTGCACAAGGCCCTCGATGCCCTCCTCCACGCGGACGAACGCGCCGAACGGCACCAGCTTGGTGACCTTGCCGGGCACGATCTGGCCGATCGCGTGGGTGCGAGCGAAGTGGCGCCACGGGTCTTCCTGCGTCGCCTTGAGCGACAGCGAAACCCGCTCGCGGTCCATGTCGACGTCGAGCACCTCGACGGTGACCTCGTCGCCCACCTGGACGACCTCGGACGGGTGGTCGATGTGCTTCCAGGACAGCTCCGACACGTGCACAAGGCCGTCGACACCGCCGAGATCGACGAACGCGCCGAAGTTGACGATCGAGGACACCACGCCCTTGCGGATGGCGCCCTTCTGCAGCTGGTTGAGGAATTCGCTGCGCACCTCGGACTGGGTCTGCTCCAGCCAGGCGCGGCGGCTCAGGACGACGTTGTTGCGGTTCTTGTCCAGCTCGATGATCTTGGCCTCGATCTCCTTGCCGATGTATGGCTGCAGATCGCGGACGCGACGCATCTCCACCAGCGAGGCGGGCAGGAAGCCACGCAGGCCGATGTCGAGGATCAGGCCGCCCTTGACGACCTCGATGACGGTGCCCTTGACGGCCTCGTCCTTTTCTTTGAGCTCTTCGATGGTGCCCCAGGCGCGCTCGTACTGGGCGCGCTTCTTGGACAGGATCAGCCGGCCTTCCTTGTCCTCCTTGGTGAGGACCAGGGCTTCGACCTCATCGCCGACGGACACAACCTCGCTGGGGTCGACGTCGTGCTTGATGGAGAGCTCGCGGGAAGGGATGACGCCTTCGGTCTTGTAACCGATGTCGAGCAGGACTTCGTCACGGTCGACCTTGACGATCGTCCCCTCGACGATGTCGCCATCGTTGAAGTATTTGATGGTTTTGTCGATGGCGGCGAGAAAGTCCTCGCTCGAGCCGATGTCGTTGACGGCTACTTGCGGCGAGGCGACGGAGGGACTTGGCATGTGGTGGGTTGCTCCGGACAGGTTGGGTCGTAGGGACAGTTGTGATTGGTGTGAACCCGCATCGAGCACACACGGGTACCTGTCGAGGTTACTCGACTGGGTACACGCTGGACAAACTCGGTCTCCCGAGCTGGCGAGTCATGATCCGGCGGCGGCTGGCCGCCGGAAGTAACGTGACGGCGAAATCTCGGAGGATTTCTCGCCATAGCGTTACAACCGGTGATGCCGGCGACGGCTACCCTCCTGTGGTGTCCAGCGCCGGTGCGCCGCAACAGCCGCGTCCGGCCGGGCCTCCGCTGCCGAGGCGCATCCGCAAGGTCGGGGCGCCGCTCGGCGTGATCATCGCGCTCGGCACGGTCGCGGGGCTGATGGTGATCCTGCTGACCGCGGTCAACCCGGTGGGCACGGCCATCGGGTTCGTCCTGTCCAGTCTGGCGATGGTGGTCGTCCTGCTCGCCTACCTGTGGCTGGACCGATGGGAGCCGGAACCACCGCGGCTGCTCGCGCTCGCATTCCTCTGGGGGGCATCGGTCGCCGTCGTCGTTTCGGTGGGGCTCGAGCTCTACATCGACTCCCTGATCGGCTCCGGCAAGGACACCGTGAGCTTCGCGTCCGTCGCGATCGGCGCGCCGTTGATCGAGGAGGCGGCCAAGGGCCTTTTTCTGCTGCTGATGATGACCGGCCGGCGCCGCAACGAGCTCAACTCAATGACCGACTGCCTGGTCTACGCCGGGCTCACGGCCGCGGGTTTTGCCTGGCTGGAGGACATCCTCTACATCGCAAACGGCGCGACGCTCGGTCAGTCGCTGCTGACCGCCGCGATGCGGCTGATCATGGCGCCGTTCGCCCACCCGCTGTTCACCACGATGACCGGCATCGGGGTGTACTTCGCGCTGCAGCGACGAAACGTCGCCGCCAAGGTCGTCTGCGTCCTGCTCGGCTACATCGGCGCGGTGATCATGCACGGTTTGTGGAACGGCTCGTCGCTGCTGGGCGCGCAGGCCTATTTCCTGGTCTATCTGCTGTGGATGGTGCCGATCTTCGGTCTGGTGATCGGGCTCGCCGTCGCCAGCCGCCGCAGGGAGCAGCGAGTCGTCGCCTCCAAGCTGCCCGGCATGGTGCAGGCCGGCCTTGTCACCCCGAACGAGGCGACCTGGCTGGGCTCGATCCGCAGCCGGAAGCAGGCGATCGATCAGGCGGCCCGGTTCGGCGGGAAACCAGCGGCCAAGGAGGTGAAGAACTTCGCCGCGCAAGTGGTCGAGCTGGCCTTCGTGCGCGACCGGATCGACCGTGGCTTCGGCGACGAGCGGGTTTACGCGCTGCAGAACGACGAGGCGTATGCCGTGCACGCTGCGCGGGCAGCCGCGCCGGCACTCCGAGGCCTGGCCGGGTACCGGGCGCGCTAGTGCGCGCCACGGAGCCGCTGGGCGGCGACTAATGGGCCGCGGAGCCGCTGGGCGGCGACTAATGGGCCGCGGAGTCCCAGCTGCGCCGGCGACTAATGGGCCGCGGAGTCCCAGCTGCGGCCGAACCCGACGCTGACCTCCAGCGGCACGCCGAGCGGATAGGCGTTGCCCATCTGCTCACGAACCAGCTTCTCGACGGCGTCGCGCTCCCCCGGCGCGACCTCGAAGAGCAACTCGTCGTGCACCTGCAGCAGCATCCGTGACCTCAGGCCGGCGTCCTTCAGCGCTTTGTCGACGTTGATCATCGCGACCTTGATGATGTCGGCGGCGCTGCCCTGGATCGGCGCGTTGAGCGCGGCCCGCTCGGCGGCTTCGCGGACCTGACGGTTGCTGCTGTCCAGCTCGGGCAGATAGCGCCGACGGCCCAACACCGTCGACGTGTAGCCGTCCTTGCGCGCCTGGTCGACGACCTCGTGCAGGTAGTCGCGCACCCCGCCGAACCGGGCGAAGTATTGCTCCATCTGCACTTTGGCTTCCTCGGTGGAGATCTTCAGCTGCGCGGCCAGGCCGTAGGCGCTCAACCCGTACGCCAGCCCGTAAGACATCGCCTTGACCCGCCGCCGCAGCTCGGGGGTGACCTGCCCGATCGGCACGCTAAACGCCCGCGATGCAACAAACGAGTGCAGGTCCTCACCGGTATTGAACGCCTCGATGAGTCCCTCGTCCCGCGAGAGGTGCGCCATGATCCGCATCTCGATCTGGCTGTAGTCCGCCGTCATCAGCTCGTGGTAGCCCCTACCGACGACGAACGCGTCGCGGATGCGCCTGCCCGCGTCGGTGCGGATCGGGATGTT
>DATARY010000182.1:0-1621 GCA_036263935.1 Mycobacterium sp. | reverse complement strand
TCTTCACTGCGACCCCCGGCGGGTGAAATTTACGACGCTGACGAAACAAGTTTGACCGGCAAAGACCGTCGTGTCCTGAGTATGGCAGTACTCGAATCGGGGTCTTCTTCGGATTCTTCGTGTTGCAGGCTCAACCGGTACGGAATCGGTAGGAGTACCCCGCATGCCCAGGCGAATTCCTCTGCTGTAACTCCGTCCGCGGAGTTCATGTCGCAGCGACCAAACGGCGCCGCACCCTCGGGCAATAGCGCAGGACACGCTGTAGAGCGCGTCAGCCGCCCATGAGTGTTCGCCACTGATCCAAGTTGCCGACCCGGTACACGTAGTTGCTCCGCTTGACCTCCGACAGCGAAGCGCTCGGCGCTGCCGAATACCAGTGCCCAGGGAACACCGTCGGATCGCCGGACAGCTGCGCGAGCGCCTGCAGGCTGCGGAACATCTCGTCGACATCGCCGCCCGGGAAATCGGTCCGCCCGCAGCCCTCGAGGAACAGCGTGTCGCCGGCGACGAGCCGGTCGTCGAGCAGGAAACACTGGCTGCCCGGCGTGTGGCCGGGAGTGTGCAGCAGCTCGATGTCGACGTCGCCGACCTTCACCTTGTCGCCGTGTTCATGGGAGGTGAGCTCGCTGCGCGCGATACCGGTGACGCGTGAAACCCATTCCGCCTCATGGGTATTGACGTGCACGGGCACGCTGACCCGCTCCAGCAGCTCGGCAAGGCCCTTCATCTCGAAGCCCGCCATCGACCCGCCGACGTGATCGGGATGGTGGTGGGTGACGAGCACCCCCGACAGGTGCATCCCGTCGGCCTCAAGCGCGTCGACCAGATCCTGGGCGGCGTAGGCCGGATCGACCACCACGCAGTCGCCGGTCTCGCGGTCACCGATGAGGTAGGCGAAATTGCGCATCTGCTGGGCGAACATGTCGCCGGCCGCGAAGTCGCGACCGGAGAGCAGCTGCCGAAAGTACAGGCGTTCGGTCATGGCCCCAGACTATGTGGCCGCGGTTTTGAGTCGCACCATCCGCGTGGTGCTGCTCTCGTCGAGGTCCACCACGTCGCTGCGCGAACGCAGGAAATCGCTGAACGAACGGAATCCGAGCGACTTCTCGGAAAACGACGGGTCCATCCGCTTCATCTGGGCCTTGACCGCCGAGTTGTGCAGCCAGTCGGCGTCGTCCTTCTCGTGACCGATCCGCAGCGCCCGCTCCAGCAGGCCGGTGGCCGCGGCCTGCGGATCGGGTGATTCCGGCTCCTGCTCGGTGTCTGTGGCCTTTGCGCTCCGCGGCTTGCGCTTCGGCGCCTGCTGCACTGGGACGCCAGGCAGCGCGTCGTATGTGACGAACTCGTCGCAGGCCGCGGTGAGTGAGCGGCTGATCGAGCCGGTGATGCCGATGCCGACGACGTAGCGGCCGAGGCGCTTGCAACGCTGCGCGAGGGCGATGTAATCGGAATCGCCGGCGACGATTACGACATGTGTCAGGTCGGGCAACCGGAACATGTCCTCGACCGCGTCGACGGCCAGCCGGATATCGGCCCCGTTCTTCGCGTAGGCCGCGGCGGGAAACAGCTGCACCAGATCGACCGCCCGGCCGACGAGCTGATCGCGATAACCGGCGTTCAC
>DATARY010000163.1:0-2410 GCA_036263935.1 Mycobacterium sp. | reverse complement strand
GCCGGCCAGCATGCCGGCCCGCATCTCGTCGGTGGTGGTCTCGCCGAAGTACCGCAGGTGCACCTTGGACGACTTGTAGGAGCAGTGTTCGCTCCACATCACCGAGTACATGGCCAGCTCGGCGTCGGTCGGGCGGCGTCCGAGGATGCCGCGGATCCGCTGGTACTCGTCGTCTTTGAGACCGAGTTCGCGGAATGGTTGCGGCTGATCAGGGGTGGCCGCGGCCCGCTCGACGGTATCGGTCGCGTGAGTGAGCCCAGACGTCACGGGAACAGTCTAGGTGGCGCGGCGGCTACCCCGTGCCGGCCACGCAGAAGGCGTTGCCCGCGGGGTCGGCAAGCACCACCCAGCGAAAGTTGTCGCCGATGCTGTGCCGACCGACCTCGGTCGCTCCCGCCGACGTGAGCCGGCTCACCTCGGCGTCGACATCGGCGGCGCCGAAATCCAGGTGCACCCGGTTCTTGCCGGGCGTGGGTTCGTCCACCTTCTGGAAGCCCAGCCGGGGACCGTCAGCCCGGATGACGGCGATGAATTCGCCGGGAATCAGTTCCTGTGTCTCACCTTCGAACTGCTGCGCCCACCACTGCGCCAGCTGCGCGGGGTCGTCGCAGTCGAACGTGACCATCTCCACATTGAGTGCCATACCCACGACCTTAGTCCGGCGACGATGCGAGCCCATCGGCCCGCTGAGGAGTCGGACACATCAGATCTAGACCGATGGCGATGACCTCCGAGGTAATTGTGCCGCGACATCGCGCCGAGAAAGACTTTCGACGAACGCTAAACCGACCTGGAGGATTCTCAATGACGTTGTCAAGCCGCGGTGGCTGTAGTGGTGGGTTGGTAGGCGGCTTGGTCGCGGAGCATGGCCCAGAGCACGTTGAGGCGTCGGCGGGCCAGGGCGATGACGGCTTGGGTGTGGGTTTTGCCTTCGGTTCTCTTGCGGTCGTAGTAGGTCCGGGAGGCGGGGTCGGTGCGGATGGCGATCTGGGCAGCGAGGTAGCAGGCCCGCAGCAGTCGGCGGTCGTAGCGGCGCGGGCGTTTGAGGTTGCCGCTGATGCGCCCGGAGTCTCTAGGCACCGGGGCCAGTCCGGACACGCCGGCGAGCCGGTCGACGCTGTCGAAGGCGCCCATGTCTCCGCCGGTGGCGGCGAGGAATTCGGCACCGAGGGTGACGCCGAAGCCGGGCATGCTCAGGATGATCTCGGCGTGGCGGTGGCGGCGAAATCGGTCCTCGATCATCGCTTCGGTGTCGCCGATTTCGGTGTCGAGGGCCATCACCTCCTTGGCCAGGCGCGCGACCATGGCGGCGGCGATCTGTTGTCCGGGCACGGTGGTGCGCTGTGCTTGCGCAGCGGCCATGGCATTGGTTGCGACGGCATTGGCGTTGCGGGCCTTGCGTTTACGCAACCACCCTTCCAGGCGCGCAGTGCCAGCTCGGCGAAGTCCATCCGGGGTCTGGTAACCGGTCAGCAGAATCAGCGCGGCCTTGCTGTTGCTGTAGTCGAATGCCCGCTCCAAAGCAGGGAAGTACTCGAGCAACTGAGCCCGCAACCTATTGATCGCCCGGGTCCGATCAGCGACCAGGTCGCCACGTCGCGCGGTCAGGATGCGCAGATCGACCGCGATCTCGTCGCCGGGTCGCAGCGGCTGCAGGTCGCGGCGCATCCGGGCCTGGTCGGCGATGATCGCGGCGTCTTTGGCGTCGGTCTTGCCGTCGCCGCGGTAACTGCCCGAGGCGTGATGGACGGTGCGGCCGGGGATGTAGAGCAGCCGTTGCTCGTCTGCGATGAGCAGGGCGATGAGCAGGGCGGCGCCGCCATGGTTGAGGTCGATCGCCCAGGTGACCTCCCCACCGTCGGCCAGCACGGTGACCGCGTCGATCAGATCCAGCAAGGCTGCTTCGTCGTTGGCGACTCGCCGCGACAACAATCGCTGCCCGTCACCGTCGACGACCACACCGTGATGCTCGGATTTTCCGGCATCAACGCCGGCCCACAGTTCCTGTCCCACAACCACCTCCATCGTTGGCGTTCGGATCTACCCACCAGACGACCACGCCGTCGTGTCCTTACACAGCGATCACATCGCATCTCTCAATTAGCGGTCGAGTCGTCGCGGGACGCTGGGCGGCCAATCCTCCTGGGCCATCAAACGCGGCAGAGCCATGAAAGCCATACCCAACGTCCCTGGGCAATTCGAAGCCTACGACCGACGGTCCCGAACACCCTGCAAGAAAGGTAAGGAAACCATATGCCGTATCAGCCGCTGACTCTGCCCGCGCTGGTGGTCGCCGCGGGCACCCTGCTGTGCGTTCCCGCCGCACACGCGGATGGTGACAACAACACTCTGATTCCAAATAACAAGCGACTCAACGACGGCGTCGTCGCCAACGTCTACACCGTGCAGC
>DATARY010000070.1:0-12269 GCA_036263935.1 Mycobacterium sp. | reverse complement strand
CGCTGGACGGCTATTGGGGCACCGACAGCAGCCAGCATGTCAACTTCATCGGCACCGATGGCCACGTGCACGAGCTCTACACCGCCCCCAACACCGCCGGCTGGGTGGATCATGACCTGACCCAGTTGGCCGCAGCCGTGGCACCCAAATCGGACACGGCGCTGGACGGCTATTGGGGCACCGACAGCAGCCAGCATGTCAACTTCATCGGCACCGATGGCCACGTGCACGAGCTCTACATCGCCCCCACCACCGCCGGCTGGGTGGATCATGACCTGACCCAGTTGGCCGCAGCGGTGGCGCCCAGCGGGGTCGCGCTGGACGCCTATTGGGGCACCGACAGCAGCCAGCACGTCAACTTCATCGGCGTGGACGGCGACGTGCACGAGCTCTACATCGCCCCCAACACCGCCGGCTGGGTGGACAACAATCTCACGGCACTCGCGTAGGACCCGCCGCACATCCGACCAGACGGCGCGCAGCCCCGCCGCGCAACTACGCCGGCTTCAGCTCAAGGCCGACATTGTTTTTCATACCGCCGCGCAACTTGCTGAACAGATTGAACGTCTTGCCGAGCAATCCGTAGCGCTTCCCGATCGCGTCGTACACGGCGCCGTTGTGCGACTTGTCCAGGATCGTGGCGGTGGCCTCGACGGCGTCGCTCTTGGGGTTTCCGCGCAGATCGCAGGCCGCCAGGGTGACCCTCGGGGTGTTGCGGATCCGCTTCACCTTCCACGACTTGTCCTGCGTGATGACCACGAGTCGGTCACCGTCGGGGGCCGCCCAGATGGCCGTCGGCTTGGGCCTGCCGTCCTTGGTGAAGGTGGTCAGCAGGATGTACTCCGACTTGGCAACGTCGGCGAAGGTGGCGGGCACAAACCAAACCTACCCAAATCGGCCCGTCTCAGCCCTCGAGCTCGCCTTCGGTCTCCAGCAGCACCTGCCGCAGGCCGTCCAGGGTGACTTGTTCCGGCTGCGCCCACATGCCTCGGCCGGCCGCCTCCAGCAGCCGCTCGGCCATGCCGTGCAGGGCCCACGGGTTCGACTCGGCCATGAACTTGCGGTTTTCGTTGTCGAGCACGTACTCCGCCGACAGCCGCTCGTACATCCAGTCGGCCATCACACCCGCGGTGGCGTCGTAGCCGAAGAGATAGTCGACGGTGGCGGCCATCTCGAACGCGCCTTTGTAGCCGTGTCGGCGCATCGCGGTGATCCAGCGCGGGTTGACGACGCGAGCGCGAAACACCCGAGTGGTTTCCTCCGACAGCGTGCGGGTACGCACCGCGTCGGGCCGGGTGTTGTCGCCGATGTAGGCGGCGGGCGCCTGACCCGTCAGTGCCCGCACCGTCGCGATCATGCCGCCGTGGTACTGGAAATAGTCGTCGGAGTCGGCGATGTCGTGCTCGCGGGTGTCGGTGTTCTTGGCGGCCACCGCGATCCGGCGGTACTGCCGGTTCATGTCGTCTGACGCCGGCCGGCCGTCAAGCCCCCGGCCGTAGGCGAACCCTCCCCACGCCGTGTAGACCTCGGCCAGGTCGGCGTCGTCGCGCCAGTTGCGGCTGTCGATCAACTGCAACAGCCCCGCTCCGTAGCTGCCCGGCTTCGAGCCGAAAATCCTTGTGGTGGAACGGCGCTGGTCACCATGCTCGGTGAGGTCGGCCAGTGCGTGAGCGCGCACGTAGTTGTCGTCGGCCGGCTCGTCGAGTCCGGCGACGAGCTGCACGGCATCGTCCAGCATGGTCACGACATGCGGGAACGCGTCGCGGAAGAAACCGGAGATGCGCACCGTGACGTCGATCCGGGGCCTGCTCAGTTCCGCGAGCGGGATCGGCTGCAGGCTGACCACCCGCCGCGACGCGTCGTCCCACACCGGCCGAACCCCAAGCAGCGCAAGCACTTCGGCGATGTCGTCGCCGGCGGTGCGCATCGCGGAGGTACCCCACACCGACAGCCCGACCGATTGCGGCCAGCGGCCGTAGTCGTCGCGGTAATGGGCCAGCAGCGAGTCCGCCATCGCCGCGCCGGTCTCCCACGCCAGCCGCGACGGCACCGCCTTTGGGTCGACGGAGTAGAAGTTGCGGCCGGTGGGCAGCACGTTGACCAGGCCGCGCAGCGGTGACCCCGACGGACCCGACGCGATGAACCGCCCGTCCAGCGCGCGCAGCAGCTGCTCGATCTCCCCCGCTGTGCCCGCCAACCGCGGCACCACCTCGGTGGCCGCGAACCGCAGGATGGCGGCGACTTCGGCGTTGTCGGTCAGCGCGTCGACCGCGCCCGGACTCCAGCCGCTGCCCTGCAGCGCGGCGACAAGCTCGCGAGCGCGCGCTTCGGCGGCATCGACGTCGGCGCGGTCGTCGCGGCCGTCCTCGGAAAGGCCGAGCGCCTGCCGCAGCCCGGGCACGGTCTGGTCGCCGCCGAACAGCTGGCGAGCCCGCAGGATGGCCAGCACCAGGTCCAGTTCGGCTTCACCGGTGGGCTTCTCACCGAGGATGTGCAGCCCGTCGCGGATCTGGACATCCTTGATCTCGCACAGCCAGCCGTCGACGTGCAGCAGCATGTCGTCGAACGAGTCGCCTTCGGGCGCGGCGTCCAGGCCCAAGTCGTGGTCCATCTTGGCGGCGCGCATCAGCGTCCAGATCTGCTGGCGGATCGCGGGCAGCTTGGCCGGGTCGAGCGCGGCGATGGTGGCATGCTCATCGAGCAGCTGCTCCAGACGCGCTATGTCACCGTACGTTTCGGCGCGGGCCATCGGCGGGATGAGGTGGTCGACGAGCGTAGCGTGCGCGCGACGTTTGGCTTGAGTGCCCTCACCGGGATCGTTGACCAGGAACGGGTAGATCAGCGGCAGATTGCCCAGCGCCGCGTCGGCGCCGCACGCCGCCGACATGCCGAGCGTCTTGCCGGGCAGCCATTCCAGGTTTCCGTGCTTGCCCAGGTGCACTGCGGCGTCGGCGCCGAACACCGCGTCGATCCAGTGGTAGGCGGCCAGATAGTGATGGCTGGGTGGCAGGTCGGGATCGTGGTAGATCGCCACCGGGTTCTCGCCGAAGCCCCGCGGCGGCTGCACCATCAGCACGACGTTGCCGGCCTGCAAAGCGGCGATGACGATGTCACCGTCGTCGACGAACAGCTTCCCCGGCGGTGGGCCCCAGTGCGCGGTGACGGCGTCGGTGAGCTCGGTGGGCAATGCGGCGAACCATTCGCCATAGTCCTTGGCGGTCACTCGGAGTGGATTGCCCGCGAGATGGCCGTCGGTCAGCCAGTCCGGATCCTGGCCGCCCCGTTCGATCAGGGCGTGGATCAAGGTGTCGCCGTCTTGGGCGTCGACACCGGGAATATCGCCGATCAGATATCCGGCGCCGCGCATCGCACGCAGCAGCGCGACCGCGCTGGCCGGCGTGTCGAGACCGACCGCGTTGCCGATGCGGGCGTGCTTGGTCGGGTACGCCGAGAAGACCAGGGCGACCCGCTTGTCGGCGGGTGCGATGGCGCGCAGCCGGGCATGCCGCACCGCCACACCGGCGACGCGGGCGCAGCGCTCCGGGTCGGGGACGTAAGAGATCAGCCCCTCGTCGTCAATCTCCTTGAACGAGAACGGGACCGTGATGATGCGACCGTCGAATTCGGGAACCGCGACCTGTGTGGCGACGTCGAGCGGCGTCAGGCCGTCATCGTTGTGCTGCCACTGCGCGCGCGAGCTGGTCAGGCACAGGCCCTGCAGGATCGGGATGTCGAGGGCGGCCAAATGCGCCACGTTCCAGGTGTCGTCGCTCCCGCCGGCCGTGACCGTCGCCGGGGTGGCGCCGCCGGCGGCGAGCACGGTGGTAACCATCGCGTCCGCGGCGCCGAGCACGTCGAGCATGTCGGGTTGGGCCGTGCGCAGCGACGCGCAGAACACCGGCAGTGGCCGGCCACCGGCGTCCTCGATGGCCCGGCACAGCGCGTCGACGTAGCCGGTGTTGCCGGCCAGGTGCTGGGCGCGGTAGTAGAGCACCGCGATCGTCGGCCCGTCGGTCTTCCTGGCGGTCCGGTCGAGGATGCCCCAATTCGGGGTGGTCACAGGCGGACCGAAACCGAAGCCGGTCATCAGCAGCGTGTCACAGAGGAACGCGTACAGCTGCCGGAGGTTCTCGACGCCGCCCTGCGCGAGGTAGATGTGCGCCTGCAACGCGACTCCTGCGGGAGTGGTCGAGCTGCCCATCAGTTCGGCGTCGGGCGACTGCTCGCCGCTGACGACGACGGTGGGGACGCCGCTGGCCACCACGGTGTCGATGCCGCCTTGCCAGGACCGATAGCCGCCGAGGATGCGGACAATGGCGATATCGACCCCGCGCAGCAGCTCGTCAAGCTCGCCGTCGACCAACCGCGCCGGGTTCGCCCACCGGTAACCCGCCCCGCTGGCACGGGCGGTCATCAGGTCGGTGTCAGACGTCGACAGCAGTAAGACGGTCGGCTGTGGCACCCACCATTCGTACCGCAATCAGCCGTCGCTACCCCAGCGGCCGTGCCAGGTCTGGGGGTAGGGCAAGCCCAGGAAAGCGATGAGGACCAGTAGAGCCACACCGAATGCGATGAGCACGAACATCGTCGTTCCTTCCGTGACATTCCGGTTGTTGCACATGCGTGCAGTAGTCAGAAAGTACGACGTCGTGGGCCGGAAATGACCACCTTGTGTGGGACGCATCACCTCGGGCCGCGCTGTGGCGGCGGTCACATCAGGCGGTACGTACGTCGAAATCGGTGAGCTCCGGTCTACCCAACAGTTCGCGGTGCCGCCGCGGTATCCACGGGAAAAGCTCAGGCAGACCGTCCTTGCCCAAGTACCAGCTCTTGCACCCGGTCAACCAAACCGTCTGCGGCATAGCCGCTTTCATCTGCTCGTTGTAGTCCTTGGTCGCCGCTTCGGTCGGCGCCGCAGCGACGACGCGGCCGTCGCGCATCTCGTTGATCCACCACATCGCGTAATCGGCCTGGTTCTCGGCAATGATGACCAGCGATTGATTGCCGATCGGCGAATGCGGGCCCACCAACATGAACAGGTTCGGAAAGCCCGGCACCGCGACCGAGCGGTACGCGTGCGGCCCGTCTTCCCACGCCTCGTTGAGGGTGAGGCCGTCCTCACCGACGATCTCCATCGGGCGGACGTAGGCGTGGGCGTCGAACCCGGTGGCCAGCACCAGCAGATCCAGTTCGTGCAGTGTGCCGTCGGCAGTGACGACGCCCGTTGGCTCGACGTGGTCGATCGCCTCGCTGACGAGCTGGACACCCGGCTTTTGTACCGCCTGGTAGTAGTGCCCTGCGAGAACTTGGCGCTTGCACATCGCGTGGTAGTCGGGGGTGAGCCTGCGGCGCAGTTCGGGATCGCGCACCGAAAACCGCAGATTCCAGCGGCACATCGCTGCCAGCATGCGACGCTGCCAACACGGCTCGACCGTCGCGCGGCCCACCGAGGCATCCTCGATGTAGCCCTGCCAGAACCGGTAGGCGATCTTGTTCAGGACGGGCCAACGCTGAAGCGCCGCCTTGGTGAGCCGCGAGTAGCGCGGGTTCGGGGTGGGCAACACCCATTGCGGGGTGCGCTGAAAGATCTTGAGCCCCTTAACTTTCCCGCCGAGTTCCGCGGTGATCTGGACGCCGGTGGAGCCAGTCCCGATCAACCCGATCCGCTTGTCGGGCAACGTAACCGAGTGGTCCCACCGCGACGAGTGAAACGACGGGCCGGCGAAGCTGTCGAGTCCGGGGATGTCTGGGTACCGCGGTACGCGTAGCACCCCGGTCGCGGTGATCAACACGTCGAACGCGCCCTCGCCGTCGGCGGTGCCCACCCACCACTGTCCGTCCCGATACCGGCAGGACGTGACGTCCGTGCCGAACCGGATGTGCGGACGGATGCCGCGTTCCGTGGCGACCTGCCGGAAATACGACTGGATCTCCGGCCCCGGCGACATGAAACGCGACCACCCGGGGTTGGGCCGGAACGAATACGTATAGAAGCGCGACGGCACGTCACAGGACAGCCCCGGGTAGGTGTTGTCGCGCCAAGTGCCGCCGACCTCGTCGGCCTTCTCGAACATGGTGAACGTGTCGATGCCGGCGTTCTGCAGCTTTGCCGCCATACACAGGCCGGACATGCCGGCGCCGACGATGGCGACGTTCAATGAGCGCTTCTGTGTCACCGTGACCCACTCGCTCTGCCCGACAATGGCCGAACAGTACGCGAGCGCGACGCCAGAATTGACAGTTTCGGCAATTTTGTCATTGCTCCGATTGCGGTCGGCGAGCGTACGCCCAACCCGAATCGCGCAGCTGGAGAACACTGCGACTACCGCCTCAGAGCCGGTCCATTTCGCGAGCCATCCGAGCATCCTCGATGAAGTCGTACCGCTTGGGGTAATGCCTTTTCGCGGGCGCCTTTTCGGAGCTCGCGAACACAACGCGGACCTTCTCTGCCAGCGCGTGCACCACATCGCCGAAGCCACGCGTCCTCGCTGGCGGCAGCGCCACGGCGGCGGCTGTACTGAAACGCACTTCCTGCTCGGTGATCAGCGTCGTCGGCGCCGGGATCGGGTGCGCCGGCGATGGCGCCGCGGTCGATGGCTCCGGCGATGGCTCCGGTGATGGCGCCGGCGAGGTACCGGCACCCGTGTCCTGCTTCGGGCCGAATGTTGCTGCCAAATCGGTCATTTCAATCTCTCCCACGCTGATTGGTTCGGCGTCCCCGGCTGAGCCGGAGCCCTGATGGGAGAAAAGTTACGGTCGAGCGTTAATTAACTCACGCGTAGAGAGATACCTGTCTATCTGGCTAATTTGTACCAAGCTACGCAGATGGCGCGGCAGGATACTTGTGTTGCGCAGGTCACACCGCTTCACGTCGCGTTATGCGGTTCGGCAGCGAAGTCGGGACAACACCGACCGTGCACTCTCAAGCATCTCTGGCAACGCAGCAACGCAGGCCCCAGTCGCTGCGTCGCTGTGGGCTCCGTGGCCGTATGGCAATGGCAGACCCGCGTGCACGCGGCGAACGAGTGGGGTTCTCCGACGATGGAACTCGCGTCGCGCGGCAACGTCCAGATCCGCGGGATCAGCGACACTGAAGCTTGGCCGCCACGCACACGCCCGTGACCCCCACGAGGCGGCCGAAACCTCAAGTTCGGCCCGCCGTCAGTCGAACGGTTTACCCACTGCCAGCCGCCCGAGGGGGAATGAAAGGCGCCTCAGAGCCGGTCCATCGCTCGCGACATCGCTGCGTTCTCAATCCAGCCGTATCGCTTGGGGTAATCCTTTTTCGCCGGACGCTTTTCGGAGCGCGCGAACGCCGCGCGCACCTTCGCCGCCACTACCTGCACCAGGTCGCCAATGCCACGCGTGCGCGAGGGCGGCAGCGCGACGGCGGCCGCCGTGCTGAACTGCACCTGCTGTTCGGTGATCAGCTGCGTCGGCGCCATAGTAGGTAGGTGCGTCGGCTCCTGGGACGAGGTGCCTTCGCTGACTGTTGTTGTCAGATCGGTCATTTCAAATCTCTTCCACCGTGTTTGTCGGTCCCCGGCTTAGCCGAAGCCTCATGGGGAAGAAATTACGATCGATCAACCATCGACTCACGCGTAGCTGGATACCTGTCTATCTGGTTAACTCGCACGGGAATACGCGGATCTCGCCGCGAGGTACTTGTGTTACCCACGTCACACCGATTGACGTCGCGTTATCCGCCTCAGAGGCAAGTCGGGGCAGGGTGAAACTCGCACGACACGCACCTTCCGCAACGCAGCAACACGTGCCCGGTCGCTGCCTGGCGGCGGCCCCTCGCGCCGTACCGTGGACTGGTGAGCAGGGCCCGCGATCACGACTCCTGCCCCGGCGCGCTGCAGGTGCATCGGGCCGCCGACGGCGCGCTGGCTCGGGTCCGCTTGCCGGGCGGGATGATCGCGGCGCAGCAGTTGGAGACGCTCGCGCACGCCGCGACCGAGTGGGGTTCGCCTGCGATGGAACTCACCTCGCGCGGCAACCTCCAGATCCGCGGGATCAAGGACATGGGGATTAACGCGGTGGCTGACGCCGTCGCCACGGCGGGCCTGCTGCCATCGGAGACCCACGAGCGCGTCCGCAACATCGTCGCGTCGCCGCTGTCGGGCCGGGTCGGCGGTACGACCGATGTCCGGAACGTGATCACGCAGTTGGACGGCGCGATTCGGTCGGAGCCTTCACTGGCCGGCCTGCCCGGCAGGTTCTTGTTCGGCCTCGACGACGGCCGCGCGGACATCTCCGGCCTGGCCGCCGATCTGGGCGTGCACTTCCTCGACGAAACGGCAGCAGCCTTGGTGCTGGCCGGCCGCGACACCGGGATCCGGCTGCCGGCCTCCGACGTCGTGAAGGAGCTGATCGCGATCTCGGCACGCTTCGCCGAACGGCGTGGGAAGGCCTGGCGGATGGCCGAACTCGACGACATCGGGCCGCTGCTGGGCGATCTGGCCCCGACGATGGATCCGGGTATGACCTGGCCACCGGTCACCCGGCCGCGGGTCGGCTGGATTGACCAGGACGACGGCCGGGTCGCTCTCGGCGCGGCAGTCCCGTTGGGCGTGCTGCAGACCCGGGTCGCCGAGTACCTCGCCGCGATCAACGCGCCGATGGCGATCACGCCGTGGCGTTCGGTGCTGATCTTCGACCTCGACGAGGGCGTCGCCGACGCGGCGCTGCGCGTCCTCGCGCCCCTCGGGCTGGTGTTCGACGCGAATTCGCCATGGCTTTCGGTGAGCGCCTGCACCGGCAGTCCCGGCTGCGAGCACTCGGCCGCCGATGTCCGCGCCGACGCCGCGGCCGCGGTCAACGAACCCAGCGCCGGCCATCGGCACTTCGTCGGCTGCGAACGGGCGTGCGGCAGTCCCCTCGCCGGCACGGTGCTGATCGCGACCGCGGACGGATACCGCCTGCGCAGCACGCACCCGTAGGGTGAGCGGGTGCTCGACTACATCCGGGACGCCGCCGAGATCTATCGGCAGTCGTTCGCGACGATTCGCGCCGAGGCGGAGCTGTCGGGTTTCCCCGACGACGTCGCGCGGGTGGTGGTGCGGCTGATCCACACGTGCGGCCAGGTCGACGTCGCCGAACACATCGCGTACAGCGACGATGTCGTCGCGAAGACGCACGCCGCGCTGGCCGCGGGAGCGCCGGTGCTGTGTGATTCGTCGATGGTCGCGGCCGGCATCACCAGGGCCCGGCTCCCCGCCGGCAACGAGGTGGTGTCGCTGGTCGCCGACGCCAGGGCGGCCGACCTGGCCGCTAAGCGCGGCACAACGCGGTCGGCGGCGGCCGTCGAGTTGTGTGCCGACCGGCTGTCGGGTGCGGTGCTGGCGATCGGCAATGCCCCGACCGCGTTGTTCCGGTTGTTGGAGCTGCTCGACGACGGCGCCCCCGCCCCCGCCGCGGTGCTGGGCGGGCCGGTCGGCTTCGTCGGATCGGCGCAGTCCAAGCAGGAGCTGATCGACCGTCCTCGCGGCATTTCCTATCTGGTGGTGCGGGGCCGCCGCGGCGGAAGCGCGATGGCCGCCGCGGCCGTGAATGCGATTGCCGACGAACGCGAATGACCGATACGCACGGCACCTTGTGGGGCGTCGGGCTTGGGCCCGGCGACCCCGAACTGGTGACGGTCAAGGCGGCCCGGGTGATCGCCGAGGCCGACGTTGTCGCCTACCACAGCGCCCGGCACGGCCACAGCATTGCGCGCGGAATCGCCGAGCCGTACCTGCGGCCGGGCCAGCTCGAGGAGCACCTGGTCTATCCGGTGACCACCGAGACCACCGATCATCGCGACGGCTACGCGGGCGCGATGGAGGACTTCTACCGGGAGTCCGCCGAGCGCATCGCCGCTCACCTCGGCGCAGGCCGCAACGTCGCCCTGCTCGCCGAGGGCGACCCGCTCTTCTACAGCTCCTATATGCACATGCACAGGCGGCTGACCCAGCGGTTCAACGCCGTCATCGTCCCCGGCGTGACGTCGGTCAGCGCCGCGTCGGCGGCGATCGCGACCCCGCTGGTGCAGGGCGACGAGGTGTTGGCGATCCTGCCGGGCACGCTGCCGGTCGACGAACTCAGGCGCCGCCTCGCCGACACCGACGCCGCTGTGGTACTCAAACTGGGCCGCTCATATCCCGCTGTGCGGGAGGCACTTTCGTCGACCGGCCGACTGGATGACGCGTTCTATGTGGAGCGGGCCAGCACCCCGCGCCAGCGGGTGCTTCCCGCGGGCGACGTCGACGATCAAAAAGTGCCGTACTTCGCGCTGGCCGTGCTCCCCGGCGCTCGACGTCGGGAGGCGTCCACCGGCAGCGTCGCGGTCGTCGGCCTTGGCCCCGGTGACCGAGACTGGATGACCCCGCAGAGCCGCCGCGAGCTGGCCGCGGCCACCGACCTCATCGGCTACGGCCCCTACCTCGACCGGATCGGTACCCGGGTCGGTCAGCGCCGCCATCCCAGCGACAACACCGACGAGCCGGCGCGCGCCCGCCTCGCGTGCACGCTGGCCGAACAGGGCCGCTCGGTTGCGGTGGTGTCCTCGGGTGACCCCGGGGTGTTCGCCATGGCGACCGCGGTGCTGGAGGAGGCCAAGCAATGGCCGGCAGTTCATGTGCGGGTGATCCCGGCGATGACCGCCGCACAGGCGGTCGCCAGCCGGGTCGGCGCCCCGCTGGGCCATGACTACGCGGTCATCTCGCTGTCCGACCGGCTCAAGCCGTGGGATGTCATCGCGGCCCGGCTGACCGCCGCCGCCGACGCCGATCTGGCGCTGGCGATCTACAACCCGGCGTCGAAGACCCGCACCTGGCAGGTCGGTGCGATGCGGGAGCTGCTGCTGGAACACCGCGACCCCGGCACGCCCGTGGTGATCGGGCGTGACGTGTCCGGCCCGCGGGAAGAGGTCAAGGTGGTCCGGCTCGCCGATCTGGACCCGGCCGACGTTGACATGCGCTGCCTGCTCATTGTCGGGTCGTCGCAGACCCAGTGGTACTCCGAGGATTCCGGGGACCGCGTCTTCACTCCGCGCCGGTACCCGACATAGGATCTGACCTCCATGCAGAGCATTCCCCGGGGTCCCGCCGACGTGACCGCCGGCTGGCTGTCTGCGGTGCTGGCAGCCGACGTGGATACGGTCGACGTCGCGCCGATCGGCACCGGCCAGACCGGTGCGACGTACCGGGTGTCCGCCACCTACGCGACCGATCTGCAGGGACTGCCGGCGACGTTTGCCGTCAAGCTGCCGGCACAGGACGACACCGTCCGCGAGCGCGTCGCACTCGGATATCTCTCCGAGGTCGAGTACTACTCCCGGGTCGCCGACAACATGCGCATACCCGTCCCGCGGTGCTTCCACTGCGACATCTCCGACGACGGCGCGGATTTCGTCCTCCTGCTCGCCGATATGGCCCCTGCGGTGCAGGGTGATCAGATCGCCGGCTGCACACCGCGGGAGGCAGGGCTGGCCGTGGACGCGCTGGCCGGACTGCACGGACCGAGCTGGTGCGATCCCGAGTGGCTCGAATTGTCTGCCATCGTGATGCCCAAACCGGGAGACCGGGCCGCGGCCAACGGCCTTGGCGAAGTCTCGAAGATGGCGGCCGACATCACCATCGAGAAGCTCGGCACCCGCATGAGTGCACAGGACCAGGAAACCCTCACCACCGCAATGGGTTTGGTCGGGCCGTGGCTGCTGGCCGAGCCGAAGCGGTTCGCGCTGATGCACGGTGACTACCGGCTGGACAACATGCTTTTCGATCCCGACCGCACACGCATCACCGTCGTCGACTGGCAGACGATGGGCGTGGGCCTGCCCGCGCGGGACCTGGCGTACTTCACCGCGACCAGCCTGGCGCCGGAGGTGCGAGCGGAAATCGAAGAAGACTTGGTCGCGCGGTACCACGAAGCTCTAGTGGCTTATGGCGTAACGGATTACGACGTCGACGCCTGCTGGCGCGACTACCGCCTCGGCGTGGTTCAGGCGCCCCTGATCACCGGCCTGGGCTTCGCCTTCGCCGCGTCCACCGAACGCGGCGACGAGATGATCCTGACGATGCTTCATCGGGGCTGCCGGGCGATCCGCGAACTGGGAACGTTGGATCTCATCTCGACCTGACCCAGCCCACCGCATCGTCGACCGTGCTCACGGTCGTCACATCGGCGGGCAGCGGCGGGCGCGCAACCATCACCACCGGAATGCCGAGCACCGCCGCGGCATCCAGCTTGGGCCTCGTCATCGATCCCCCGCTGTTCTTGGTCAC
>DATARY010000049.1:0-3440 GCA_036263935.1 Mycobacterium sp. | reverse complement strand
CTCCCAGATGCCCATCAGCGGTGCCTCACGGTAGAGCCGCGGCATGCCCGACTCCTCGACGTAGCCGTTGCCGCCGAAGCATTCCATCGCCTCGGCCGCGTGCGGGGTGGCGCGCTTGCACACCCAGTACTTGCTGGCGGCCAAGCCGATACGGCGCAGCAGTGTCTCGGTCTCATCCCCGCGCACCGCACTGTCGGTGGCACCGGCCCTCCGCATCGCCACCATGGTGGCGGCCTCGGCCTCGACGGCCAGGTCGGCCAGCACGTTGCGCATCAGCGGCTGGTCAATCAGGTAGTCACCGAACGCCTTTCGATGCTGGGCGTGGTGGATGGCACGGGTGAGGCCGGTGCGCATGCTGGTCGCGCTGCCCAGCGTGCAATCCAGACGGGTGAGATTGACCATCTCGATGATGGTCGGGACGCCGCGCCCCTCCTCGCCGACCAGCCATGCGATCGCACCGTCGTATTCGACCTCGCTCGACGCATTGGCGTGGTTGCCGAGCTTGTCCTTGAGCCGTTGCAGGTACATCCGGTTGCGGCTGCCGTCGGGCAGGATGCGCGGCAGCATAAAGCAGCTCAACCCGCCGGGCGCCTGGGCGAGGACAAGGAAGATGTCGCACATCGGCGCGGACGTGAACCACTTGTGCCCGGTCAGGCTGTAGCTGCCGAAGCCGTTCGGCCTCGCCTGCGTGGTGCCGGCGCGCACGTCGGACCCGCCCTGCTTCTCGGTCATCGACATGCCCGCCGTGATGCCGACCTTGGTCCTGGGCACCTTGAGCTCGGGGTCGTACTCGCGGCTGGTCAGCAGCGGCTCGTAGGCGTTGGCTATTTCCGGGTTGTTGCGCAGGGCCGGCACGACGGCATACGTCATCGAAATCGGGCATATGTGGCCGGGTTCGGGTGTCCACACCGAGGTCTTGGCGGCGCGGACCACGTGCGCGCCCTCGCGGTCGTCGGCCCATGCCGCAGCGTGCAGACCGTGGCCGATGGCCACCTTCATCAGTTCGTGGTAGGCGGGGTCGTATTCGACCTCGTCGATGCGGTGGCCGTAGCGGTCATGGGTGTGCAGGATCGGCTGGTTGCGGTCGGCGAGCTCACCCCAGCGCTGTGCCTGTCCGCTGCCGGAGAGCGTGCCCAGCTCGATGACCTCGTCAAGGCCCCACTCGCCGCCTTCGCGGATCAGCGCCTCGGTCAGCACGGGCGAGGATGCCGGGTTGTAGTTCTCCAGCGGAGGGGCCTGATTGGTGACGACATGCGTGTCTGACATGCCTCAATATTACAATTTTCCGACAGTCGCACAAGAGGTGTAATAGATCACCGGGGGTGGGCGGCGAAGAAATCCCACAATCGCTGCGTCGCGAACGGCGGCCAGTCGTGTCCCCCGCCGTCAACGGTGATCAACACGACGCTGCGCCCGTCGGCACAGCCTGCGGTCGAGGTGGTGATCGCGCCGTCGGTGGTCGTCGTCGGGGGCGCGCACTGGTCGACGTTGCGCCAGAATGCGTTCAGGTCCGGCATCGACGGCCCGCCGTTGCGCGTCGCAACGCCTGTACCCGGCCCTCCGTCGTAGCGTACCAACCGATCGGCCGTGCCGTGGATGTGCATGACCGAGGTCGGATGCGGCGCAGCGCACTTGTCGAGTTGCGTGGCCGAGTCGGGACCGATCGCGACGAAGGTGCCGGTGTTGCACGCCAGCGCGTACGTCAACATGCCGCCGTTGCTGATGCCGGTGGCGTAGACGCGGTTGCGGTCGATGCTGATGTTTTTGCCGATGTCGTCGACGACGGCATTGACGAATCCGACGTCGTCGATGCCCTCACGGCCGGGCCGCCCGCAGCAGCCACCGTTGATGTTCCACGCCCGCCCGATGCCGTCGGGGTATGCGGCCACGATTTTCGCGCCATCCGCCAATTGGTCCCAGCCGTAAGCCCTTTCGGCCTGCTGCGCGCTGCCGAAGCCGCCGTGCAACATCACCACCAGCGGTGCGGGTGCGTTCACGCCGTCGGGAATGTAGAGGCGGTACGCACGATCGAGCCCGCCGAAGCTCATCGAGTGCTCCGTGCTGCCGACCGTGAAGCCCGGTGCGGCCGACCCCGGCGCCGAGCAACCGGCGGCTAGCAGCAGCGCGCCGAACAGAACGGCGAGTCGGGCGGCCATCGCTCAACGATATGGAGCGAACCGGTTTTCCACCGTGTCGGCACGAACTGCTCAGCTGATGTTCAGGTTCGTCTTCTGCTGGCCGAGGTTCTCGCGCAGGAAGGCGATGTCGTCCTTGCGGCCCTCATCGGCCGTCTCGCAGATCACCGGGGCGTCCGCGGCCTTGACGACGGCGACCAGCAATTGGGGGTCGATTTGCCCGGTGCCGAAGTTGGCGTGCCGGTCCGCACCCGAGCCCGCGGCATCTCGCGAGTCGTTGCAGTGCACCAGGTCGATACGTCCGGTGATGCCCATGATCCGCTCGACGGCGTCGATGAGCTTCTCGCCGGCGGACCAGGCGTGGCAGGTGTCCAGGCAGAACCCGATGCCCTTGTCGCCGATGTGGTCCCACAGCCGGGCGATGGTATCGAAATGACGGGCCATCGCATGGTCGCCGCCCGCGGTGTTCTCCAGATACACGGCCACGTCGGTCTCGAGGTAGTCCAGTGCCTTGACCCACCGCTCGAAGCCGGCCTCGTAGTCGTTGTCGTCGGCATGCCCGCCGTGCACGATCACCGCGGTCGCGTTGATCTCCGAGGCCGCGTCGCAGGTGTCCTGCAGGATCTTGCGGGACGGGATGCGCACGCGGTTGTTCGCCGATGCGACGTTGATGAGGTACGGAGCGTGCACATACAACGGCATGCTCGACGCCTTGAGCGCGGGTGCGTCGTCACGCGGTTTTGGCTTCTTCCAGCTCTGCGGGTTGCCGAGGAAGAACTGCACCGCGTCGGCGCCGTCGGCCTGGGCAGCGGCCAGGGGATCGTCTTGATGGACGTGCGAACCAATAAGCACGGTGCCGAGTCTAGTGAGCCGGCCGACACCTCACCGTGTGTAACGGCATGGCGGGAACCGGGCCGATTTTTCGCCATAGCGTTACGCGCGGCGAGACAAAGAAGCCCCCGGCGTGCCGGGGGCTTCTTTGTGTGTGACTAGCGGTAGTCGCTGTAGCCGTAGTCGTCCAGCGGAACCGCGGCTCCGGTGGCCTGGCCGAAGTCGGGGCTGTAGTACTGATCCTCGTAGGACGGGATCGTGTACGCGGCGGCCCGCGCCTCCTCGGTCGGCTGCACCTGGATGTTGCGGTACCGGCTGATGCCCGTACCCGCGGGGATCAGCTTGCCGATGATCACGTTCTCCTTCAGACCGTTGAGCTTGTCGCTGCGGCAGTTGATCGCCGCATCGGTCAGCACTCGCGTGGTCTCCTGGAACGACGCCGCCGACAGCCACGAGTCGGTGGCCAGCGACGCC
>DATARY010000042.1:0-18526 GCA_036263935.1 Mycobacterium sp. | reverse complement strand
CCAGGTGTCGGTGTTCTGGGAGGACGCCCCCGACGGGCTGGGCCTGAACTACCGCGACCTGTACCCCGAGCCGCCGCCGCCCGGGATGGTGCCGTCCTGCGCCGAGGGCGGCGTCCTTGGCATTCTGTGCGCGTCGATCGCATCGGTGATGGGCACGGAGGCCATCAAGCTGATCACCGGCATCGGTGAGCCGCTGCTTGGCCGGTTGATGGTCTACGACGCGCTGGACATGACGTACCGGACGATCAAGATCCGCAAGGATCCGTCCACGCCGAAGATCACCGAGCTGATCGACTACGAGGAGTTCTGCGGCGTGGTGTCGCAGGAAGCCGCCGACGCGGCGGCCCACTCGACGGTCACACCGCGCGAGCTGCGCGAACTGCTGGACTCCGGCAAGCCATTGGCGCTGATCGACGTTCGCGAACCGGTCGAATGGGACATCAACCACATCGAGGGCGCCGAGCTGATCCCGAAGTCCGCGTTCGAAACGGGCGAGGCGTTGGCCAAATTGCAGGTCGACCGCACACCGGTGTTCTACTGCAAGACGGGGGTGCGCTCGGCCGAGGTGCTGGCCATCGTGAAGAAGGCCGGCTTCTCCGACGCCGTGCATGTGCAGGGCGGGATCGTCGCCTGGGCCAAACAACTCGAACCCGACATGGTGATGTACTGACGGCTGGTTTGCTCGACCTCCGCTTAGGCTGTGCGGGTGAGTGTCGAACGGCCGCCTGACCATGTGCTGGCCGCATTCGGACTCAGCGGGGTTCGGCCAGTGCCGCTCGGATCGAGTTGGGAGGGCGGCTGGCGTTGCGGCGAAGTCGTGCTGTCGACGATCGCCGATCACGCCCGCGCCGCGTGGTCGGCGAAGGTCCGCGAGACGTTGTTCGTCGACGGCGTGCGGTTGGCCCGGCCGGTGCGCTCGACCGACGGCCGGTATGTGGTCGCGGGTTGGCGTGCCGACACATACGTCGCCGGCACCCCGGAGCCGCGCCATGACGAGGTGGTCTCCGCGGCCGTGCGCCTGCACGAGGCGACGGCCAAGCTCGAGCGGCCCCGGTTCCTGACCCAGCCGCCGGTCGCGCCGTGGGCCGATGTTGACGTGTTCATCGCCGCCGACCGCGCCGCGTGGGAGGACCGCCCGCTGCACTCGCTGCCGCCGGGGGCGCGGGTGGCGCCCGGCTCCGCCGACGGGCAGCGCTCGATCGAGTTGATCAACCAGCTCGCCGCGCTGCGCCGGCCCACCAAAAGCCCCAGCCAGCTGGTGCACGGCGACCTTTACGGCACAGTGCTTTTCGCCGGTACCGCGGCCCCCGGCATCACCGACATCACGCCGTACTGGCGACCGGCGTCGTGGGCGGCCGGGGTGGTCGTCGTCGACGCCCTGTCGTGGGGAGAGGCCGACGATGGTCTGATCGAACGGTGGAGCCCGTTACCTGAGTGGCCACAGATGTTATTGCGCGCCTTGATGTTCAGGCTGGCCGTGCACGCACTGCATCCGCGGTCGACGGCCGCGGCGTTCCCCGGCCTGGCGCGCACCGCAGCACTGGTGCGCCTTGCGCTGTAGCCGTCGCGTGTAACGCTATGGCGCCAGATCGCCGGAATCTTCGCCACTGCGTTACGCAGGACCGTCAACCGCCACCGCCCAACCGTCCGCCACCGCCCAACCAACCCCCACGCCCCTAGAACGCATGCCGCACCTCCCCCAACGCCACCCGCCCGTCGAACGCGAGCACACCCTCTGCGCGCAGCAGTTCCAACTGCCGGGTGGCCAGATGGGGAGCCGGCCGACCGGAGGCCCTGATGACCCGATGCCACGGCAGGTCCGACGAGTCGGTGCGCATGATCCAGCCGACGATGCGCGGGCTGGAAAGCCCCGCCGCGTCGGCGATGTCGCCGTAAGTTGACACCCGCCCCGCCGGGATCGCGGCGACCAGCGCGCGCACCGTCTCGACCTGTTCCTCGGTGACCGCGGACACCACTAGCGAACCTGCCGTCGGATCACCGCCGCGGTGTCGGCCGGCCGCGCCTGGGCGACCATGTGATCGCAGTCCCATTCCGCCAGCGCGAAATCCGATCCGAGCCGGGCCTCGAGCGCCGAGATGAGCTCGTCGCGCGCATAGGGCGGATCGGTGCGCACCGCCCGCACCAGTGTCGTGGGTGTTCCCTTGTCCGGCAAGTTGATTGGCCGGGCCAGCTCGCTCCAGTACGACATCATCGCCGGAATGCTGATCCGCCACCCCCACCGTCCGGTGGGCAATTCGATCAGGTGCTCGTCGAGTTCTCGGTCCAGTTCGTCGGCGTCGACCTCGCCCCACGAGCCGTTGGCCTTCTCGGCGCGCGCCTCCTCCCGATCGGTGTAGTCCGGTGAGGCGAACATCTGGTCGGCGACGGAGCGCATCCATCCGCCGTCCAGACCCACCGCCGGGTCGAGCAGCACCAGCGAAGCCACCAGATCGGGCCGCGCGGCGGCCAGACGCAACGCCACCGCTCCACCAAAGGAGTGCGCGACCACCGCGACCGCACCGACCGGACCGACCGCACCGACTGCACCGACCGGACCGACCGGACCGTCGAGCAGGTCGGCCAGCGCGGCGGCATTCGCGTCCAGCGTCCACGGCGCCGCCCACGAGGAGCGGCCGTGCCCGATCAGGTCCGGCGCCGCGATCGCCAGCTCGGGCAAATGCTGGGTCGCCACCGTCCGCCACCGCTGACCGTGCCCGGTCAGCCCGTGAATGGCCAAGATCTGGGGCGGGCGAGCTGGGCCGTACCGCTGCACCCGCAAGACGTCGGTCACCGCGTTGATGCTAGAGCCAAGAACCCACTGGCAGTATGACGGCATGGACTCCGTTGTGCTGCGAGCCCGCTAATGCGGGCCGACGACGGCGTGTATCGGCTGTTGCGGCTGCCAATGCGGATGCTGTCATTGCGCACCATCGTCGTTGTCGCCGCGCTGGGAGTGGTGGCCGTCGTCATCACACTCGGTGCGTGGGTGTGGATCGGCGTCAGCAACGACCAGTACACCCAGCTCGACCGGCAGCTGGACTCGCTCAGCCGCCTGGGCGATATCAGCACACTGCTCAGCAGCACCCAGAACGCCAACACCGATCAGCCCTTGCCGGACGGCCGCCTTGTGCGCACCGCACGCATCGGGAACACCACGGTGTCGGTGCCCAGCAATATCGTGTTGCCGCATTTCGACAACGGCTACACCAACACCACCATCAACGGTGTCGAATACCGGGTCCGCACCTTCACCACCGGTGCGGCCTCGATAGCGCTGGGTGCGCCGGTGGCCGCGGCGCAGAGCCGGACCGACGCACTGCACCTGCGGGTGCTGTTGATCTGCGGCGGCGTCATTGTCACCACGGTCCTCGTCGGATGGGTGATGTGGCTGATCATGATCAACCCTTTCCGCCTGCTGGCCCAGCAGGCCCGCGCCATCAACGCGCAGTCCAAGCCCGACGAGGTGCAGGTGCGCGGGGTGCGGGAGGCCGTCGAAATTGCCGATTCCGTCGAGGGGATGCTGGCCCGCATCGGCACCGAACAACAACGCACAAGGGCGGCGCTCGAGTCGGCGCGCGACTTTGCCGCGGTCGCTTCGCACGAATTGCGCACGCCGCTGACGGCCATGCGCACCAACCTGGAAGTCCTGTCCACCCTGGATCCGCCCGCGGAGCAGCGCAAAGAGGTGATCGACGACGTCATGCGCACCCAGCAGCGCATCGAGGCGACGCTGACGGCGCTCGAGCGCCTGGCGCAGGGCGAGCTGACCACCGTCGACGATTTCGTGCCGGTCGATATCACCGAGCTGCTTGACCGCGCCGCCCACGACGCAGCGCGCACCTATCCGAACATCCGCGTGGCGCTCACCCCGTCGCCCACGGTGCTGATGCTGGGCATGCCCGCGGGCCTGCGGCTGGTCATTGACAACGCCATCGCCAATGCCATCAAGCACGGCGGCGCCACCGAAATCGTGCTAAGCGCAGTCTGTTCCGCCGAGGGTGTGGAGATCGCGGTGGACGACAACGGCTCCGGTGTTCCCGAGGAGGAGCGCGCAGGGGTGTTCGAGCGGTTCTCCCGCGGATCAACGGCATCACATTCGGGATCAGGCCTGGGCCTGGCGCTGGTCGCCCAGCAGGCCGAATTACACAGCGGCACAGCCTCTCTGGAAGCAAGCCCGTTGGGCGGTGCCCGGCTGCTGCTGCGGCTGCCCCCGCCGCGGCCACGCTCGGAGGAGATGCTGTTCTAACCCCGGCGTAACCGCGGGCCCCACCAGCCGAATGCCCCCTGCCTGCCAGAATTTTCTTGTCGGACCCCCGTGGTGTCATGCCAACATGTCCGCACCGCACACCGATCTCACCCCGACGGCGCTCATTGAACCGGGTGCGCGCGGCTACCTCCGGGTGCTCGGTGGGGCCGGGACCGGCAAGAGCAGCCTGTTGATCAACGCCGCGGCCGCTCACATCGCCGCCGGCTCCGACCCGGAATCGGTTCTGCTTCTGACGGGTTCGGCCCGGCTCGGCACCCAGGCGCGGGCCGCGATCACGTCCGCGCTGCTGGCCGCGGGCGGGCGCCCGGCGGTCCGGGAACCCCTGGTCCGTACCGTCCACTCCTACGCGTTCGCCGTGCTGCGCCTCGCCGCGCTGCGCAACGGTGATCCGCCGCCGCGGCTGATCACCAGCGCCGAGCAGGACGGCATCATCCGCGAGCTGCTCGCCGGTGATCTGGAGGACGGCGACGCGTCCGCGGTGGCATGGCCCGCGCAGTTGCGGCCGGCGTTGAGCACCGTCGGATTTGCGACCCAGTTGCGTGACCTACTGGCCCGCTGCACTGAACGCGGAGTCGATCCCCTTGCGCTGCAACGCATCGGGCGGTCCGCCTGCCGCCCGGAGTGGCTGGCCGCGGGCCAGTTCGCCCAGGAGTACGAGCAGATCATGCTGCTGCGTTCGGCGGTGGGGATGGCGGCCCCGCAGGCCACGGTGCCCGCCCTTGGCGCCGCCGAGCTTGTCGGCGCCGCGCTGGAAGCGTTCGCGACGGACTCCGACCTGCTGGCGGCCGAACGCGGACGGATCAAGCTGCTGCTCGTCGACGACGCACAACATCTCGACCCACAGGCCGCCCGGCTCGTGCGGGTGCTGTCGGCCGGCGCCGAGCTCACCATCATCGCCGGCGACCCCAACCAATCGGTGTTCGGCTACCGCGGCGCCGATCCCGCGCTGCTGCGCGGCGCCGATTCCGCGCTGCTCCGCGGCGACGATCCGGCGATCATTTTGACGCGGTCACACCGCTGTGCCACCGCCGTCGCCGACGCCGTCACACAGATCGCGCGGCGGCTCCCGGGCGCCGACCAGGCGCGCCATCTGACCAGCGCCGACGGCCGGCCCGGATCGCTGGCGGTCCGGATCGCCGCGTCACCGCACGCCGAATCGGCGGTGATCGCCGACGCGCTGCGGCGCGCCCATCTGGTCGACGGTGTGCCGTGGTCGCAGATGGCGGTCATCGTCCGGTCGGTCCCGCGCCTCGGCGCGGCGCTGGCCCGCACGCTGGTCGCCGCCGGGGTGCCGGTCGACCGGCCTTCGCCCGACACCGCGCTGGCCGAGCAGCCCGCCGTGCGGGCGCTGCTGACAGTGCTCGACGCGACCGCGCAGGGACTCGACACTGACCGGGCGCTGTCGCTGGTGACCGGGCCGATAGGCCGGGTCGACCCGGTGTCGCTGCGCCAGTTGCGGCGGGCGCTGCGCCGCGCCGACGGTGCCCGGCCCCCGCGGGAGTTCGGTGATCTGCTCGTCGAGGCACTACAGCGGCGCGACGATCAACTGCCGGCCGCCCTTGCCCGCCCCCTGCGGCGGGTGCGCGCCGTGCTGGCCGCCGCGCGCCGCAGCGTCGATGACGGTCAGGATCCGCGCTACACGCTGTGGCAGGCGTGGCATCGCTCCGGCCTGCAGCGGCGCTGGCTCGCGGCAGCCGAGCACCGCAACCCGGCCGGCACCCAGGCCGACCGTGATCTCGACGCCGTCACCGCGTTGTTCGATGTCGCCGAGCAGTATGTGGCGCGCACGGCGGGCGCCTCGCTGGGGGGCCTGGTCGATCACGTCGCCGCGCTGGGGCTGCCCGCGACTCCACCCGATCCTGGGCCGGACCCCGATGCGGTTGCGGTGCTCAGCACGCACTCGGCGCTTGGCCGGGAGTGGGAGTTCGTCGTGATCGCCGGATTGCAGGAAGGCCTGTGGCCCAACACGGTTCCGCGCGGCGGGGTGCTCGGCACCCAACAGCTGGTCGACGTGCTGGACGGCGTCGCCACCCCGGCCGAACGAGGCCTGTCGACGCGCGCACCGCTGCTGGCCGAGGAACGTCGGCTGCTGATCGCCGCCCTGGGCCGCGCCCGCGACCGCGTGTTGGTGACCGCCGTCGACAGCGACAACGGCGACGAGTCGATGCTGCCGTCGTCGTTCTGCTACGAATTGGCCGCACTGGCAACAGACACCGACCCCGACACCGTCCAGGCGCCGCCCGTACTGTCACCTCAATCGCTGGTCGGCCGGCTGCGCGGGGTGGTCTGCGCCCCGGATGGCGCCGTCGACGACGCGATGCGCAGTTGTGCGGCAACCCAACTCGCGCGGCTCGCCGCGGCGGGCGTACCGGGCGCCGACCCTGGCCGGTGGTACGCCACCACGCCGCTGTCCAGTGACGAACCCCTGTGGCACGACCGCGACGATGACCATGTGGTGACGCTGTCGCCGTCGACGCTGCAGACACTGACCGACTGCCCGCTGCGCTGGCTGCTGGAACGCCATGGTGGGACCGACGGGCGCGACGTGCGCTCCGCGATCGGATCGCTGCTGCACGCCCTGGTCGCCGACTCCGGCAAGACCGAGAGCCAGATGCTCAACGACCTCGAAAACGTCTGGGACAGGCTGCCCTTCGACTCGGACTGGTTTTCGGGCAACGAGCTGGCGCGGCACCGCTCGATGCTGTCGACGTTCGCGCACTGGCGGGCTCACAGCCGCCACGAGCTCACCGAGGTCGGCATGGAGATCGATGTCGAGGGTGTGGTCGCTGCGCGCGACGGCGACCTGCCCGCGGTGCGGGTGCGCGGCCGCCTCGACCGGCTCGAACGTGACGGCGCCGACCGATTGGTTGTGGTTGACATCAAGACCGGTAAGAGCCCGGTCACCAAGGACGACGCGCAGCGCCACGCCCAGTTGGCGATGTACCAATTGGCCGTCGCCGCGGGCCTGCTGGCGCAGGGTGATACGCCCGGCGGCGGCAGACTGGTGTACCTGGGCAAGACCGGCGCCGGCGGCGCAACCCAGCGTGAACAGGACGCACTGACCCCCGAGGCCCGCAACGAGTGGCTTGATCTTGTGCAGCGAGCCGCGGCGGCCACCCGGGGACCGGAGTTCGTCGCGCGGATCAATGAGGGATGCACGCACTGCCCCGTGCGCGCGATGTGCCCCGCGCAGGCTGTCGCAGGCGGGCGAGCATGATGCCCCGCTACAGCCCGGCCGAACTGGCCGACACCCTTGGCCTTTTCGCGCCGACGGAGGAGCAGGCGGCGGTGATCGCCGCGCCGCCGGGACCGCTGGTTGTGATCGCGGGCGCCGGTGCGGGCAAGACCGAGACGATGGCCGCCCGGGTGGTGTGGCTGGTCGCCAACGGTTACGCCTCGCCGGGTGAAGTGCTGGGGCTGACGTTCACCCGCAAGGCCGCCGGGCAGCTGTTGCGCCGGGTGCGCACCCGGCTGGCCCGGCTCGCCGGCGCGGGCCTCGTGGTGGGACCGGGTGTCGCCGACGACCCCGCGACCGTCAGCACGTATCACGCATTCGCCGGGAACCTGTTGCGCGAGCACGGGCTGTTGTTGCCCGTGGAGCCCGACGCCCGGCTGATCAGCGAAACCGAAGTGTGGCAGTTGGCTTACCGCGTCGTGTGTGAGCATCCGGATCGGCTGGACACCGACAAGACACCCGCCGCGGTGACCGCGATGGTGCTGCGGCTGGCCGGCCAGCTCGCCGAGCACCTCGTCGACACCGAGCAGCTGCGCGACACCCACGTCGAGTTGGAGCGACTCGTGCACACGCTGCCGGCCGGCGGCTACCAGCGCGACCGCGGCCCAAGCCAGTGGCTGCTGCGGCTGCTGGCGACCCAGACCGAACGCACGCAACTCGTCCCGCTCATCGACGCCCTGCATCAGCGCATGCAGGCCGAGAAGGTCATGGACTTCGGCATGCAGATGGCCTCCGCTGCCCGGCTGGCCTCGACATTCCCGCAAGTCGGTGAGCAGCTGCGGCAGCGGTACCGGGTGGTGCTGCTCGACGAGTACCAGGACACCGGCCACGCGCAGCGGGTCGCGCTGTCGTCACTGTTCGGTGGCGGTGTGGATGACGAGCTCGCGCTCACCGCCGTCGGCGATCCGATTCAGTCGATCTACGGATGGCGCGGGGCATCGGCGACCAACCTGCCCCGGTTCACAACGGATTTCCCGCGGGCCGACGGCACACCGGCGCCGACGCTGGAGCTGCGCACCAGTTGGCGCAATCCGCCGCGGGCGCTGTACCTGGCCAACGCGGTCTCGAAGGAGGCGCGCAGGCGCTCCGTCGCGGTGCGGGCACTGCGGCCCCGGCCCGACGCCGAACCGGGCACCATTCGATGCGCGCTGCTACCCGATGTGGAAGCCGAACGTGGTTGGGCGGCAGATCATTTGGCCAGGTTGTACCACGACGCGCAAGCCACCCCGACGGCTGCGGTACTGGTGCGCCGCAACGCCGACGCCGCACCGATGGCCGAAGCGCTGACCGCGCGCGGAGTGCCGGTCGAGGTGGTGGGCCTGGCCGGGCTGCTCACCATGCCCGAGGTCGCCGACGTGGTCGCGATGCTGCGCCTGGTCGCCGATCCCACCGCAGGCGCCGCGGCGATGCGGGTACTCACCGGTCCGCGGTGGCGGCTGGGCGGACGCGACATCTCGGCGCTGTGGCGGCGCGCCGTGGAGCTCGACGACCCGGGGCAGCCGCAGGGTTCCGACACCGAACAGATCGTCGCGCAGGCCGCACCCGACGCCGACAGGGCGTGCCTGGCCGACGCGATCTGCGACCCCGGCCCGGCGGCGTCCTACTCCCCGGTGGGGCATGCCCGGATCATCGCGCTCGGCGATGAGTTGACCGCGCTGCGCGCCCACCTGGCCCACCCGCTGCCCGACCTGGTCGCCGAGATCCGCCGGGTGCTCGGCATCGACACCGAAGTCGGGGCCGCCCGGCGGTGGGCCGGCACGGAGCACCTCGACCGTTTCGCCGACGTGGTGGCCGGCTTCGCCAACCGGGCCAACCGGCCCACGGCGACGGCGCCCGGTCTGCTGGCCTACCTCGACGCCGCCGAGCAAGTGGAGAACGGGCTGGCCCCCGCGGTGGGGGCACCACCCCCGCGAAGCGAAGGGGGAGTGTCCGTCGCGCACGACCGGGTGCAGATCCTCACCGTGCACGCCGCCAAGGGGCTGGAATGGCAGGTGGTCGCCGTGCCGCACCTGAGCGGCCGGGTGTTTCCGTCCACCGCGTCAACCCGGACCTGGCTCACCGACGCGGGCGATCTGCCGCCGCTGTTGCGCGGCGATCGGGCCACCATCTCCGAGCACGGCGTCCCTGAGCTGGACACCTCGGACGTGAATGATCGAAAGCGGTTGTCGGACAAGATCTCCGACCACAAGCGCCGACTCGATCAACGCCGCGTCGACGAGGAACGCCGCCTGCTGTACGTTGCGCTCACCCGCGCCGAGAACACGCTGCTGCTATCGGGCCATCACTGGGGTGCCGCCGAGTCCAAACCCCGCGGGCCGTCGGAGTTCCTGTGTGAGCTCAAGGAGATCATCGAGGAGTCGGCCGCCGCGGGCGACCCATGCGGCGTCGTCGAGCAATGGGCCCCGGCACCCGCCGACGGCGAACCGAACCCGTTGCGGGACAAAGTCATCGAGGCGGTCTGGCCCGGCGATCCGGCAGGTCCACACCGCGGCGACGTCGACAGGGGCGCCACACTTGTGACGCAGGCGATATCGCGTGGGCTCGACACCGCCGGCCGAGCCGGCGCGCTCAACACCCCCGTCGCCGACGCCGACGGCTGGGCAGCCGACGTCGACGCGCTGCTGGCCGAACGGCAACAGACGCAGCGTCCCACCCCGGTGCTGCCCGCGGGACTGTCGGTCAGCACGCTGGTCGAGCTGGGGCGTGACCCCGATGCCGCCGCTCAGCGCCTGCGCCGCCGGCTGCCGACCCGACCCGACCCACATGCCTTGCTGGGCACCGCATTCCACGACTGGGTGCAGCGGTTCTTTCATGCCCAGCGCCTGTTCGACCTCGACGACCTGCCCGGAGCGGTCGACGGCGACGCGGGCCACAACCAGGAGCTGGCCGACCTTCAGGCCGCGTTCGCGCTGTCCCCGTGGGCCGCCCGCACACCCGTGGACGTGGAGGTCCCCTTCGACATGGTCATCGGTGGGCGCGTGGTGCGGGGACGCATCGACGCGATCTTCGCCGACGCCGACGGCGGCAGCACCGTCGTGGACTGGAAGACCGGTGAGCCCCCCGACACCCCACAAGCCAACCGCCACGCGGCCGTTCAGCTCGCGGTGTACCGGCTGGCGTGGGCGGCCCTTCAGGGTTGTCCGGTGGAATCGGTGCGCGCGGCGTTCCACTACGTGCGCACGGGGCGGACGGTCACGCCCGATTCGCTGCCCGGCGTCGACGACCTGGCGGCCCTCCTCGCCGCGCACGCCGCCTATCAGCTCCGATAAACCTTGAATGCCTCGGTGATCATCGGGATCTGCAGCGGCAGCCGCGCGATCGCGCCGACCCGCATGAACAGCGGCTTGTCCTTCCACAACCGAACCATGTTGCAGTTGGCCGGAAACACCGCGAGGAACACCGCGATCGCCGCCAGCGCGCCCATCCGCCGGGTGCGCGGAGCGAGCAGCAGCGCACCGACAGACAGCTCCGCCACCCCCGACGCGTAGGTGTAGAACCGCGCACTACCGGGCAATTCGGCGGGAACGATCGCGTCGTACGGCTTGGGCATCAGGAAGTGGGTGGTGCCGGCGCCCAGCAGCAACGCCGCCAGCCGGTAGGCGCGCCGCTGTGCGGATGTGGTCATGATTACATTGTGGCGTGCATCCGCTCGGATCGATGACAGGTTCCCGTGGCTAAAGGCAGGATGCGACGCCGCCTCGCGGCGATCGAGGAGGACCTGACCTCGCGGCCCGACGCGGCACTCGTTGACATCCTGCGCGTTCCCGAGCCGTTCATCAGCCCGACCCAGCGCATCATCCGTCGCATCATCTACGCGATGCTGGCGCTGTTCGCGGCGGCGTTCATCGTGTACCTGGACCGCGACGGATACCGCGACGTGCAGAACAACCAGCTGTCCTTTCTCGATTGTCTGTATTACGCGACGGTGTCGTTGTCGACGACCGGCTACGGCGACATCACCCCGGTCACCCCCGCGGCTCGGCTGATCAACGTGCTTTTCATCACGCCGCTGCGGATCGCGTTCCTGATCATCCTGATCGGCACCACCGTCGAGACGCTCACCACCCACTCGCGGCAGGCATTCAAGATCCAGCGATGGAGGAGCAGAGTGCGCAACCACACCATCGTCGTCGGATACGGCACCAAGGGCAGGACGGCGGTCGCCGCGATGGTCGGCGACGAAGTGGCCCCGGCCGACATCGTCGTCGTCGACGAGAACGCGGCGACCCTGGAGCGTGCCAAGAGCGCGGGCCTGGTCACCGTGCACGGCGACGCCACCAAGTCCGAGGTGCTGCGGCTGGCCAGCGCCCAGCACGCGAAGTCGATCATCGTGGCGACCGACGACGACGCCAGCGCGGTCCTCGTCACGCTGACCGCCCGCGAGCTGGCGCCCAAGGCCAAGATCATCGCGGCGGCCAGGGAAGCCGAGAACCAGCATCTGCTGCGACAGTCCGGTGCGGACTCGACGGTGGTGTCCTCGGAGACCGCGGGCCGGCTGCTGGGCATAGCCACCCAGACCCCGAGCGTTGTTGAGATGATGGAAGACCTACTGACACCCGACGCGGGATTCGCGATCGCCGAACGCGAGGTGGATCCAAAGGAGGTCGGCGGCTCGCCCCGACACCTCACCGACATCGTGCTGGGCGTTGTGCGCAACGGCCACCTGGTGAGGGTCGACGAACCCGAGGTCGACGCCCTGGAGCCCGGCGACCGGCTGCTCTACATCCGCAGCGCGGACGCGGAGCGATGAAGACAGGGTTTGAGCTTCGCAACGTCCCGCTGCTGTCGCGAGTCGGTGCCGACCGCGCCGACGCGCTGCGCACCGACGTCGACGCCGCGGTGGCCGGGTGGGCCGACGCGCTGCTGCTGCGCGTGGACCGGCGCAACCAGGTGCTGATCTCCGGCGGGCAGGTCGTGCTCGGCGCGGCCGCCAAGCTGGGCGACAAACCACCGGAGAACGCCGTCTTTCTTGGCCGCATCGCCGACGGCAGGCATGTGTGGGCGATCCGCGCCGCGCTCGAGGGACCCGACGACCCGCACGTCGAGACCGAGGTGCTCGACCTGCGCCGGGCAGGTCAGATCTTCGACAACGTCAGCGCCCAACTGGTCGCCACGGCCACCGCGCTGCTGAATTGGCATGACAGCGCCCGGTTTAGCGCCGCCGACGGTGCCCCAACCAAGTCGGTCAAGGCGGGCTGGGCGCGGGTGGACCCGTCGAACGGCCACGAGGAGTTCCCCCGCATCGACCCCGCGGTGATCTGCCTGGTGCACGACGGTCACGACCGTGCGGTGCTGGCCCGCCAGACGGTGTGGCCGGAGCGGTTGTTCTCGCTGCTGGCGGGTTTCGTCGAGGCCGGGGAGTCGTTCGAGGCGTGCGTCACCCGCGAGATCGCCGAGGAGATCGGGCTGACCGTCACCGACGTCCGCTACCTGGGCAGCCAGCCGTGGCCGTTCCCACGGTCGTTGATGGTCGGCTTCCACGCCGTCGGCGATCCCGAGCAGGAGTTCTCGTTCAACGACGGCGAGATCGCCGAGGCCGCGTGGTTCACCCGTGCCGAGATCCGCGAAGCGCTCGAACACGGCGACTGGAACAGCGATTCGCCCTCCCGGCTGCTGCTGCCGGGATCGATATCGATCGCCCGGGAGATCATCGAATCCTGGGCGGCGTTGGACTAACGGCCCAGCTTGGCTTTCACCTGCGTGCCGCTCGGATTAGTCAACGTGGATCCGTCGGCGAACTTCAGCGTCGGAACCGTCTGATTGCCGCCGTTGACCGATGCCACGAACTCCGCCGCGGCGGGATCGGCCTCGATGTCGATCTCGGCGAACCGAATCCCCTCCGCCTTGAGAATCTTCTTCAGGCGGAAGCAATACCCGCACCACGACGTGGTGTACATGGTCACAGCGCTCATAAGCAAATCAACATATCGGATCGGGCGAACATGCCCGCGCCGCGCCCGGCTTTTGTCACAGCACCCTGCCAAGATGGACCGCATGTCGGTCGAGGCGTCCATGTCGCGCGACGAACTCATCGGTGACCTGGACGACGAGCAGCGTGAGGCCGTCCTCGCCGCGCGCGGACCCGTGTGTGTGCTCGCCGGCGCCGGAACGGGCAAGACCCGCACCGTCACCCGCCGCATCGCCCACCTGGTGGCCGCCGGGCACGTCGCGCCGGGCCAGGTACTGGCCGTCACGTTCACCCAGCGGGCCGCCGGGGAGATGCGCGGCCGGTTGCGCGCACTGGACGATGGAGCGGGAACCGGCTCCGTGCAGGCGATGACGTTTCACGCCGCGGCCCGCCGCCAATTGCATTACTTCTGGCCGCGCGTCGTCGGTGACACCGGTTGGCAGTTGCTTGACACGAAGTTCGCCGTGGTGGCCCAGGCCGCAAACCGCGCAGGCCTGTCAACGAGCACCGACGACGTCCGTGACTTCGCCGGCGAAATCGAATGGGCCAAGGCGTCTTTGATCACTCCCGAGGACTACCCAGGCGCCGTCGCGAGGGCCGGCCGGGACATCCCGTTCGACGCGGGACAGGTCGCCACCGTTTACACCGGATACGAAGCTCTCAAGGCCCGCCGTGACGGGATGGCGCTGCTGGACTTCGACGACCTGCTCCTGCACACGGCCGCCGCGATCGAGAACGACGCCGCGGTGGCACAGGAGTTCCGCGACCGCTACCGCTGTTTCGTCGTCGACGAATACCAGGACGTCACACCGCTGCAGCAGCGGGTGCTCGACGCCTGGCTGGGGGAGCGCGACGACCTCACCGTCGTCGGCGACGCCAACCAGACCATCTACTCGTTCACCGGCGCCACACCGCGCTACCTGTTGGACTTCTCGCGGCGGTTTCCCGACGCGGCGGTGGTCCGCCTGGAACGCGACTACCGGTCCACTCCGCAGGTGGTGTCGCTGGCCAACCGGGTCATCGCCGCCGCCCGCGGCCGGATGGCCGGAAGCAGGCTGCACCTGGTCGGTCAGCGCGATCCCGGCCCGACGCCGTCGTTCACCGAACACCCCGATGAGGTCGCCGAGGCGACAGCGGTGGCCAAGAAGATCAAGCAGCTGGTCGAGTCGGGCACCCCGCCCGCGGAGGTCGCGGTGCTCTACCGCATCAACGCCCAGTCCGAGGCCTACGAGGAGGCGCTCACCGAGGCCGGCGTCCCGTTTCAGGTGCGGGGCGGCGAAGGCTTCTTCAGCCGTCAGGAGATCCGCCAGGCGCTGCTGGCGCTGCAGCGCGCGGCCGAACGCGACGTCGAGGGCCTGCTGCCGGAGCTGGTCCGCGGGCTTCTCGAGCCGCTCGGGCTGACCGCGGAGCCGCCGCCGGGCACGCGCGCCCGCGAACGCTGGGAAGCGCTGACGGCGCTGGCCGAGCTCGTCGACGAAGAGGTCGCCCAACGGCCGTCGCTGGATCTGCGCGCCCTGGTTGTTGAGCTGCGCCAGCGCGCCGACGCCAGGCACCCACCGGTGGTGCAGGGCGTGACGCTGGCTTCTCTGCACGCCGCGAAGGGCCTGGAGTGGGACGCGGTGTTCCTGGTCGGGCTGGCCGACGGCACGCTGCCGATCTCACACGCGTTGGCGCATGGCCCCGACAGCGAGCCTGTCGAAGAGGAGCGCCGCCTGCTCTACGTCGGGATCACAAGGGCGCGAACGCATGTGGCGCTCAGCTGGGCGCTGGCGCGCACGCCGGGCGGGCGGCAGACCCGGCGGCCGTCGCGATTCCTCAACGGGATCGCCCCGCAGTCGCAGATTGACGCCACCCCGACCCGTCCGCGGCGTGCGCGCGGCTCCACACCGCGCTGCCGCGTCTGCAACAACGCGCTGACCACGCCGCCCGCAATCATGCTGCGTCGCTGCGAAACCTGCCCGTCCGACGTCGACGAGGAGTTGCTCGCCGAACTCAAGGACTGGCGGCTGCGCACCTCCAAGGAGATGAGCGTGCCGGCCTACGTGGTGTTCACCGACAACACGCTGATCGCGATCGCCGAGACGCTGCCCGCCGACGACGCCGCGCTGGTCGCGATCCCCGGCATCGGTGCACGCAAGCTCGAGCAGTTCGGACCCGACGTGCTGGCAATGGTCAAAAGCCGCAGGTAGAAAATCGGTTGTGCACCGAACCTGATACGCTCTAACCTCAAGATCACACGGAAGGAGGGTGCAGGAATCATGGCGAACATCAACGCGTTTACCGGCGTAGGCGTTGCCGGCATGTCGCGGACCCTCCACGCCGCCGAGGCCGCCGCTGCCATTGCGCCGCAGCACAAGCACCGCACCGCCGCCGCGACTGGCGCGTCCGTGGATCGGGGCACCACCTAGGGAAGCCACGATTTAGCCCGAAAGGCCACGGACCCGCAGTCAAGGATCCGTGGCCTTAGTCATTCGGACACCGAAGACCTGGTCGCAGATCCATCAGAACCGACGACCAGGAAGCAGGTTAGAGACATGTCGACCCGGACATGCCGGAAAAAGAAGCTGCAGGTGCCCTGTCATGTCGGCGATCCCGACCTGTGGTTCGCCGAAAATCCCGTCGACCTCGAACGCGCCAAGGCCCTGTGTGCGGAATGCCCGATCCGGCGCGAATGCCTGGCCGCGGCGCTGGAACGGCAGGAGCCGTGGGGCGTTTGGGGCGGGGAGATCATCGAGCGCGGCACGATCATCGCGCGTAAGCGTCCGCGCGGACGGCCACGCAAGCACACCGAGCAAAGCCCGGCAGCCGCCTGACCGTCAAGCCGCCTCTTCCGCGTAACCCGGAATCAGTTCCGTGGCAAGGGCTCTGGTGGCTATGTGTGCGTCGAGCTGGCAGGAGATCGCGACGTTGGAGGCGATCACCCGCATCGGCAACACCAGCTTCACCGGAATGTCGAGCTGGCGGGCGGTCTTGATCTGCGCGACGGAACGATCCATGTTGATCGCGGTCATCTTCTGCAACCACCGGCGCGTGTAGTGGAACACCTCGACCTCGAGGGGCTCGACGTATTGGCGCAGCATGTCGTCGATTTCGCGCACCGACACCTGCTCGCCCTTCTGGATGAAGCCGAGCTTTTCCATCGTCGGCAGCAGCAGGTCGTAGTCCCTCTCCTGCGCGTAGCGCACCATCATGCCCAGTTCGACCGGTATTCCACCCGGCAGCGGCGCCACCGCGCCGAAGTCGATGACACCCATTTTGTCGTCGGGCAGCAGCATGAAGTTCCCCGGATGCGCGTCGCCGTGCATCATCTCGAGTCGGCGTGGCGCGTCATAGGTGAGTTCGAACAGCCGCGTTCCCATCAGGTCGCGCTGTTCGGTGGTGCCGTCGCGGATGATGTGGGACATCGGGATGCCCTCAATCCACTCCTGTATCACCACCTTTGGCGCGCTGGCGATGATGTGCGGGACGACGAAATGCGGATGGTTCTCGTACGCCATGGCGAATGCGCGCTGATTGTCGGCCTCGAGCCGGTAGTCGAGCTCCATCTCGGTCCGCTCGATCAGCTCGTCAACCACACCCTGGACATCGGCACCGGGCGAGATCTGCTTGAGCACGCTGACAATCCGCTGCATGGTCTTCAGGTCGGCGCGCAGCGCCTCGTCGGCCCCCGGGTATTGGATCTTGACGGCCACCTCCCGGCCGTCCGACCACACGCCCTTGTGCACCTGGCCGATGCTGGCCGACGCCACCGGGGTGTCATCGAACGACGCGAACCGCTCCCGCCACTTGGTGCCCAGCTGAGCGTCCAGCACCCGGTGCAACTTGGCCACCGGCATCGGCGGGGCCTCCCGCTGCAGCTTGGTCAGCGCCTCGCGGTACGGCTTGCCGTACTGCTCGGGGATCGCGGCCTCCATCACCGAGAGGGCCTGGCCGACCTTCATCGCCCCGCCCTTGAGCTCGCCGAGAACGGTGAACAACTGCTGAGCGGCCTTGTCCATCAGCTCGGCGTTGACCTCGTCTTTGGACTTGCCGGTCAGCCGTTTGCCGAGGCCAAGCGCGGCCCGGCCGGCCATGCCGACGGGCAGGCTCGCCAGCTTGGCGTTGCGCGCGGCCCGACCGCGTTTGATGTCAGACACCAAACCATCATCCCCTACGCGGCGACGGCCTCGATCACGCTGTGCGGTGAGTCCGCCGTCAGCACCGCGGTGCGTCGCAGCCCGGCCCTGCCCAGCAGGGCGTCGAACTCCCGCAGCGAGCGCTCACGCCCGTTGACGACGGCGAGCATGTTCAGGTCCATCATCGCGCCAAAGCTGTCCTCGCCGTCATCGCCAACGACGATTTCGAAGATCGCGATCCGGCCGCCCGGTTCGATCGCCTCGCGGCACCTGCGCAGAATCTTCACGCAGCTCTCGTCGTCCCAGTCGTGCAGGATGAACTTCAGTAGATACAGGTCACCCGGCGGTACCGACTCGAAGAAGTCGCCGCCCACGACCTCGGTGCGTTCGGCGAAGCCGTTTTGAGCGATGGCCGGCTCGGCCTCGCGCGCGATGTTGGGCCGGTCGAACACGATTCCATGCAGAGCCGGGTTGGCCTCCTGCAGGAGCGCCAGAAACGAGCCGCTGGCGCCACCGACGTCCACCGCGCGGCGCACATTCGTGGTGTCGATCAGGGGGGCGAGTCGCGGCGCCCACACCGAAGTGCCGCTGCTCATCCCGGCAGTGAATTCCTGCGCCTGCGAAGGGTGGTGCTCCAGGTAATCGAAGAAGCCCATGCCGAGCGCATTGTGTGCCTGGCTGTGACCGGCGCGCACCGTCGCGCCGAATCTGATCCAGGGCAGCCAGGTCGCGCTGTTGGTGACCGCCATGGCGAAGGCACGCAGGGAACGAGGCGCTTCCGTGCGCAACGTGTCGAGCAGTGGCGTGCCGCAAAACCGCCCGGTCTCGTCGGTGGTGAGCAATCCGAACGCAGCGCAGGCGCGCATCAGCCGGAAGGTCGTACCCGGCGCGGTGCCCTCGCGTTCGGCGATCTCCTGCGCGGTCAGCGGGCCGGCGGCCAGATGATCGGCCAGGGACATGTCGGCGGCGGCGCGGATGGCCTGGCTGACGCAGAAGCCGAA
>DATARY010000251.1:0-17573 GCA_036263935.1 Mycobacterium sp. | reverse complement strand
CACCACGTGATGGACTCCGCCGCGAGTGTCGATGATTCGGTGCCGCGTGGAAAAGGCGCCCGAGGTGCGCCGGATCTCCTCCAAAGTCGCGGCCACCTGACCGTAGTCGTCGGGATGCTTGTGTGACAGCACCAGGTCGGTGGTCGGATGCACGCTGCCGGGCTCGTAACCGTGCATCCGTTCAACCTGCGGTGACCACTCCCAGCGTTCGTCGGCGAAATAGAACCGGAACCAACCGACACGCTGCGGTTCACCACCCGCCAGCGCGTGCTCGACGGGTGTTTGCCCCTCGAAGTCGACGAGGCCATCAGCCATAACGTGCAGCCTAACCCGCCAGCGAATGCGGCGCCGCCATGCTGCGGGCATTCGCCGACACGCACTGTCGTCAGCTATACGCGTCGGTGGGCGGCCTTACGATTCGCCCGTGATGCGTCGCAGGCCCAAGGTCTACCTGGCCGCCGCCGTCGCAGCGGGCGTCGCCGCGTACCTTTTCGGCGCAACCGTTCAGTGGAGCCTGATCGTCGCCATCGTCGCACCTGCGCTTCTCGCGGCGGCCCCCGGTTTTCTGGTCGGCACGGTCGTCGGCCTGCGCACCGCCGGCGAGCAAAACGATGCCACCGACATGCCGGGCACCGAGTTCGAGGACTACATCGCCCGGATCGCACGTTCGTGCGGAGTACCGGTGATCATGACGCCTGTCACCGGCGACTGGGGTGTCGACCTGATCGTCGGGAATCGACCCAACCGCCTTGCCATTCAGTGCAAACGGCGCTCGCGTCCGGTCGGAGCAAGCGCCGTTCAGGAGGTGGTCGCGGGGGCTCCCATGCAGGATTGCACCAACACCATGGTGGTGACCAACCACGAATTCACGCCCGCCGCACGCAAACTCGCGGAGTTGCACGACTGCGAGCTCGTCGGCCGCGCAGAGCTACCGCGGCTGCGCTCGACCATCCGTCGCCTCACGCAGCCATCCAGCCGATCACCCTCTAGCTGAGCGCGCCGCGCACCGCGGCAACCGCGGCGTCGATCTCGTCACGCGACACTGTCAACGCGGGCCGAAATCGCAGGCTGTTGGTTCCACTGGCCAGCATGATCACACCGCGATCCCACAGCCGGCGGATCAACGCGTCACGCTGCTCGGCGCTGGGCAGGCTGAACGCGCACATCAGCCCCCGGCCCCGGATGTCGAGCACGATGCCCGGAAACTCCGCGGCGAGGTCGTCGAGCCGGTCCATCAGATACCGACCCGCCTTGGCCGCCCTGACCACCAAACCCTCGGACTCGATGACCTCGAGGATGCGGCGCGACCGGACCATGTCGACCAGGTTGCCACCCCAGGTTGAGTTGACCCGAGAGCTCACCGCGAACACGTTGTCGGGCACTTCATCGACCCGTCGGCCGGCCATGATGCCGCATACCTGGGTCTTCTTGCCGAAGGCCACCACATCGGGCTGCACACCGAATTGCTGGTAGGCCCACGGGGTTCCGGTCAGACCACAACCGGTCTGCACCTCGTCGAAGATCAGTAGCGCGTCGAACTCGTCGCACAACTCACGCATCGCGGCGAAGAACTGCGGACGGAAGTGCCGGTCGCCGCCTTCACCCTGGATGGGCTCGGCGATGAAGCACGCGATGTCGTGCCGATTCGCCTCGAATGCGTCGCGGGCCTGCCGCAGCGCTTCGGCCTCCAGCGCATCGATGTTGGCGCCAGGTCGGATGTAGGGCGCGTCGATACGCGGCCAGTCGAACTTCGGGAACCGCGCGACCTTGTTGGGGTCGGTGTTGGTCAGCGACAGCGTGTAGCCGCTCCGGCCGTGGAACGCGCCGCGCAGATGCAGCACCCTGGTGCCCAGGTTGGGATCGATGCCGTGGGCCTCGTTGTATCGACTCTTCCAGTCGAACGCCACCTTCAAGGCGTTCTCAACGGCGAGCGCTCCCCCGTCGATGAAGAACAGATGGGGCAGGGCGGGATCACCGAGCACGCGCGCAAACGTTTCGACGAAGCGGGCCATCGGCTCGCTGTAGACGTCGGAGTTGCTCGGCTTGTTGACCGCGGCCTGTGCGAGCTCGGCGAGGAAGTCCTCGTCGTCCGCCAGTGCCGGGTGGCTCATGCCCAGCGCGGAGGACGCGAAGAACGTGAACATGTCGAGGTAACGCGCACCTGTGCGGGCGTCGACAAGGTAGGACCCCGACGACCGGTCGAGGTCGAGGACGAAGTCCAGCCCGTCGGCCAGGATGCTGCGAGCGAGGACCTCGCGGACGTCGCCAGGGGCGATCCCTACCCGGGTCAGGACAGCGGTCATGCCGGTAGTCTAACGTATTTTTTACGGTGCATTTAGTTGTCCGCAGGAGATATTCCTGCTACAAGCGCCGCCGTTTGGGCTTTTCCCTGTTGGGCAATCCCCTTGCCCATGGCCGGAATCATGGGATTGCGCCTGCCTGGAATCGAACTGCTCACCGCGCCAGTCCGGATGCCGGTCCGCATGGCCGCGGCCGGCACCCGAAACGCGCTCGACGCGGCCGGGTCGCTGGCCGGACTGGCGGTCGAAGCTCTCGGTGGCCCGCCGGTTCGGCGATGCAGCGCGAACGGACAGCGTTGTTGGGTCGAGGTACGCGGCCTTGGCGGACAGAGCGGGTCGGAGATCGCCACGGCTGTGGTGAAGGCGGTGAAGGGAACGCCCGGCGTCAAGACCGCGGTGCTCAACCGCTCGATGGCCCGAATTGTGGTCACGGTTGACGCTGATGGCCCGCGGGCGGTCGAGCTGTGCGACGTGGTCGCGAACGCCGAACGGGACGCCGGTGCGGCGAAGCAGAGGCCGCTCGACCTTCCCGGCGATGACGCGGTCGTGCTGGCCCGGACCGCGGCCGCGGCTGCGGCAGCGGCGGGCCTGGGCCTGGCGGTCACCGGTAGTGTCCTGAGGCTGCGCGGGTTGTCCCAGGCGTTTGCGTCGGTACCGACCTTGGGCGACCACGTCCCGCGGCTGCGCCGACAGGTGGAAGAGCACGTCGGCTCCGATGGTGCCGATCTTCTGTTCGCCGTGGCGAACTCGACCGCCGCGGCATTGACTGCGTCGCCCATCTCCGCGGCGTACGAGGCTATGAATCGCGCAATGCTGGCTGCAGAGGCGTGGACCGGGCGCGCTGCGTGGCACGACTACGAGAACGAGCTGGCCGAGCATGCGGTGTCCAAGCGCGAAACCCGCGACAGGCCCTATCCCCTTGACGGCCCCGCTGAACGATATGCGAATCGTGCGGGTGCTGCCGCCCTCGGCGCTGCGGCGGCGGTGGGCATGTTGTCGCGCGATCTCGCCGCTGCGGGTGCCGCGGCCGTTGTCGCGACAGCCAAACCCGTGCGTGCCACCCGCGAGGCTTTCGCATGCGGGTTCGGACGCGGCCTGACCGACCGACATGGGGTGCTGATCGTCGAGCCCCGCGCGTTGCGCACACTGGACCGGGTCGACACGGTCGTCATCGATCCCCGCGCGCTCTACACCGCCGATCTGACGGTCACCCGAATTCGCGGACTGAACAACTCGCATCGCGCCAAGGCGTGGGACGCGGCTCGCGCCGCCCTTGACGACGGCAGGCTGAATCCCGGTTGGCATCGCCTGTCCACGATCCCGGGGGCAGGCAACGGCGGCGAGGCCTTGGTCAGTCCACGCCGCGATGCCCATGCCTCGGCTGTGGTCGCTGAGGCGCGCAGGGCGCGCCGCACAGTGGTGTCGGTCGACGACATCGGACTGCGCTCACTCAGTCAGGGCTTCGATCATTTGCACCCGCTAGGCGATTCGGTGGACGACGCGCTGGCGGACGCCGTCGCGAGGGCCAAATCGGACGGCAAGACGGTCCTGTTGTTCGCCGCGCCGGAGTTCGCCGCCGCTCACGGCGCCGACATCACCATCGGCCTGTTGCGGGAGGGCCAACCGCCGTGGGGCGCCGATGTTTTTGTCAGGGACCTCATCGGTGCGTGGCGGATACTTCACGCGTTACCCGCCGCCCGGGCCGCCAGCGCCAAAGCCGTGCAGCTGTCGATGTCGAGCTCGGCACTCGGGTCGCTGATGTTGATTCCCGACGTGGTAGGGCGAGGGCCGGGGCCTGTTCACGCGGGAGCCATCGCCGGCTTGCTGTCCGGATTCGCCTCTGGCGCCCGGGTTTTGCGCGACGCGGTACCGAGCGCAGAGCCACAACACGATTGGCATGCGCTGCCCGTCGATGAGGTTCGCGCACTGCTCCCTCAACGACCCGATGAGAAATCGAACGCGGCACGAGTTTCCACCCTTCTTGACGCTCCGCCGGTCAGGCTTGTACGCGGTGCAATCGTCGGCCCATGGAACTTCACCCGAGATTTCGTTGGCGAAATGCGCGAAAACCTGGCCGACCCACTGACCCCGATTCTGGTAACGGGGGCACTGGCCAGCGCCCTTCTCGGGTCTCCGTTCGACGCTGCCCTCGTCGGTAGCGTGCTTCTTGGCAACGCCGCGTTGTCCGCTGAGCAACAACTGCACGCCGAACGGATCCTGCGCCGACTGCTCGCCGTGCAGGATCCACCGGCGCGCCGACGGAGCGGATCGCACGATGACACGCGGGAAGAAGAAGTTCCGGCGTACAGGCTGCGCCCCGGCGACATCATCGAGGTACGGTCCGGCGAGGTCGTTCCCGCCGATGCGCGGCTGATCGAAATCGACAACGTGGAGGTCGACGAGTCGTCGTTGACCGGCGAATCGTTGCCGGTCGCCAAGATCACCGACCCGACACCTGGCGCACCGCTGGCCGAGCGTGCCTGCATGCTCTATGCCGGGTCGACCGTGGTTGCCGGTACCGCCGTTGGGGTCGTCACCGCGGTCGGGTCGGCTTCCGAGATGCAGCGGACGATGGCCATGGCCCCCTCGAAGTCCCGAGAGATCGGCCTGCAGCCTCAGTTGCGCCGCATCACGGCGCGGGCGCTGCCCTGGACGCTAGGAGGTGGGGCGCTGGTCGGGTTGCTCAGCCTCATCCGCCGGACACCACTTCGCGAGTCGGTCGCCAGCGCGGTGGGCGTAATCGTCGCCGCGGTGCCCGAGGGTCTTCCGCTTGTCGCCACGCTGGCCCAGCTGTCGGCGGCGCGCAAGCTCAGCGGCGAATCGGTGTTGATCCGCAATCCGCACTCCGTCGAAGCCCTCGCCCGTGTGCGGGTGGTGTGCTTCGACAAGACGGGCACGCTGAGCGAGAATCGCTTGCGGGTCAAAGCCGTTCGGGCCGTCGAGGGATTCGAAGAATCCGATGTTCTGAACACTGCGTCCAACACGATTGTCGTAAAGAACGGTCAGCGCACCGAACACGCCACCGACAATGCGATTCTTCAGTCGGTCGCCGCCGACGGAGAACGTGGCCAGTCGCAGCGAGACGCGTACCTGCCATTCCAGTCCGATCGGCCATTCGCCGCATCGCTTAGCGGTACCCGACTCAGCATCAAGGGCGCGCCGGAGAAAATCTGTCCCGCGCTTGCCGACGGCGATGCGGAGGTGTCGAAGCTGTTCGACGAGCTGACCTCCGACGGTTTACGGGTGCTTGCCGTTGCGCACCGCGAGCTGAGTGACACAGACGCCAAGGCCGCCGCGCGAGATCCCGCTGAACTGGGGAAGTTCTGTAAGTCAGGGCTGCAGCCCGTCGGAGTCCTCGGGTTGGCAGACACCCTCCGGCCGACGGCTGAGGGCCTGCTGTCCGAGCTGGGCGCACGGGGCATCGGCGTGCGACTGATCACCGGCGATCACCCGGTCACGGCGAAGGTCGTGGCCGGCGATCTCGGGTTGGACGTGGACGCGGACCGGGTCATCACCGGAGACGAGTGGGACAACATGTCCGCCGACGAACGCGCAGAAGCGGTAAAGACGCGGTACGTGTTCGCCCGGATGTCCCCCGAGCAAAAGATCGGGGTAGTCGAGACCCTCGAGCGGACCGACATGGTCACGGCAATGGTCGGCGACGGCGCCAACGACGCCGCGGCAATCCGCGCCGCCAGCGTCGGTATCGGCGTGGCCGCCGAGGGCAGTGATCCGGCGCGCACGGCCGCCGATGTGATGCTGTTGGACGGCCGCATCGAGGCCTTGCTGGACGCCATCGACGAGGGTAATGAGTTGTGGCGTCGCGTGCAGTCCGCGGTGTCGGTGCTGCTCGGCGGCAATGCGGGCGAGGTTTCCTTCGCGCTGATCACCAGCATCTTGACGGGGCGGTCAGTCCTCAACGCGCGCCAAATGCTGCTGGTAAACATGCTCACCGACGCCTTGCCCGCCGCCGCGCTGGCGGTCAGCCCGCAAGCCGACAGTGGTGAGGCCGACCGCGACGAGGCGGCGATGTGGCGGGCCATCGGCATCCGCGGCGTTGCCACTACCGGCGGGGCCACCGCCGCATGGCTGTTGGCCCGCGCGACCGGAACTCAGCGGCGCGCCGCGACCGCCGCACTCATCGGTCTGGTTTCCACGCAGATGCTGCAAACCCTGATCGACTCGCACGGCCCCCTCTTAGTCGCCACGAACATCGGGACGTTCGCAGCGATGATCGGGATCGTCAGCACTCCCGGACTGAGCCAGCTGTTCGGCTGCACACCCGTTGGACCGGTCGCCTGGGGGCAAGCGATTTCGGCCGCGGCCGGCGCCACGGCGATCGCAGCGGTCGCCCCTGATGCGGTGGTCCGGCTGGGTACGGCGATCCACAACCGCCTGTCAGTCGTCGTCGACGACGACCACGCCTGTGCGGACCAGGACCGCGTAGACCTCGCAGAACGGCGGGATGAGGACGCGGGCGACTCCGCCGAGCAACGCGTCCTGTCCGAGGCCGCTAAGTAGGTTCCCCATGAGCGATCAATCTAGGAAGCACGAACGCCGTGAGGGTGAGCGACACGCAGCCCGCGAGCAAACACCACATGACGCGCAAGTGACATCGCATCGGGATGCGGTGCGGCGCGTCCGCGAAGCCCGGCGGTTTGCCCTGCAGCTGCCCGTCATCGGCCGCGTCCCAATCCCGAGACCCGACCAGCTGGCGTTCTACAGTGCGCTTGGTGCGCTGGTGGGCGCCGAGCTACTGGACTGGCCAATCGCCCTGGCGATCGGCGCAGGCCACGCGCTGGTCAGCCAACAACGCCCGCCGGAAAAAAGCTGGCCAAGGCCGCCAGAGCCGTAATATCTACGGGATGGACTGCCTTCCATCGTAAAATGTCTGTAGGATTATTGTGCTTCGGGTTCGCACGTTGGCGGCACTGCGGATCCGCTGCAGCAAGTCTTCGAGCGCCCGCGCCGATGCAACACGCACCATCAGGATGTAGCTCTCTTCGCCGGCCACCGAGTGGCACGATTCGATGGCCTCGATGTGTTCGAGCCGGGCAGGCGCATCATCGGGTTGCGAAGGATCGATGGGCGTGATGGCGACGAACGCCGACAGCTGGTGCCCGACCGCTTCAGCGTCGACGCGCGCGTGGTATCCGGTCACCACGCGCCGGGACTCGAGCCGACGCACCCTTGACTGCACGGCCGACACCGACAACCCGGCGGCCGCCGCGAGATGCGCAAGTGTCGCGCGCCCGTCGGCGACCAGTTCCCGGGCGAGGACGCGATCGATCTCATCGAGCTGCGTCGGCGTCTGGGGGTGTTCGTGGGGTTCACCCATGGGCGCACTGTATCCGAGTGGAGCCGCGGTATGAGTCAACGTGTCGAAACATGGCAGCTGCGGGTGCAATTCGCCACGCGGATGTACGGCGCAGAGCTGCCGGCGTACACCACTATCATCGAGGCCTGGCGGTGTACCCCGGCGGGCGATCCGTCCAAACCGGTTGTCTATGAGGACTTCCTGCCCGAAACGACCGCCGGAGTCTACCCACCCAGCACGCGGACGGTCGAGGACGACGAGAATGGCGCCAACTCCGATCACAGCCATCGGTGGACGGCCGGCCAGATCCGGTATCACCTACACGATCCCTACGAGCTCTACGAGGAAGCCAAGATATGACCACCGCTCGAATATCCTCGATTTGCACCGCCGAGGACCTGCGCACCCGGGCGCGTGACGCACTGGACGCCGTAGGCGCGCGCACCGAACTCGGCGAACCCAGCGGACACGGACTACACGCCAGCAGCCCGATCACCGGCGATGTGCTGTTCACGATCCCTTGGCCCACCGCGGAGCTTGCCGATGCCGCCATCGCCCAAGCGGCACAGGCGTTTACGGCCTGGCGCGTCACACCGGCGCCGGTCCGCGGTGCGCTGGTGGCCCGGCTCGGCGAACTGCTGGTTGAGCACAAAGCCAGCCTCGCGACGCTGGTGACCATCGAAGCCGGGAAGATCACCTCCGAGGCGCTCGGCGAGGTGCAGGAGATGATCGACATCTGCCAGTTCGCGGTCGGCCTGTCGCGTCAGTTGTACGGCAGGACCATCGCGTCCGAGCGGCCCGAGCACCGGCTGATGGAAACCTGGCATCCGCTGGGTGTGGTCGGCGTGATCACCGCCTTCAACTTCCCTGTCGCCGTGTGGGCGTGGAACGCGGCGATCGCCCTGGTATGCGGTGACACCGTGGTGTGGAAGCCGTCGGAGCTGACACCGCTGACCGCACTGGCCTGCCAGGCACTCATCGAGCGGGCGGCCGACGACGTCGGTGCGCCGCGCGAGGTGAGCCGTGTCATCCAGGGCGGGCGCGAGGTCGGTGAGCGCCTCGTCGACGACCCGCGGGTGGCCCTGCTGAGTGCGACCGGCTCGGTGCGAATGGGACAGCAGGTCGGCCCCCGCGTCGCACAGCGGTTGGGCAAAGTGCTGCTGGAGCTGGGCGGCAACAACGCGGCCATAGTGACCTCGTCGGCGGATCTGGACCTGGCGGTGCGTGGAATAGTGTTCTCCGCCGCGGGCACCGCGGGTCAGCGCTGCACGACGTTGCGCAGGTTGATCGTGCACCGGTCGGTGGCCGACGAGCTGGTCGGCCGGATCGTGGCAGCCTACCGGCAGCTGCCGATCGGCGATCCGTCGGCAGACGGCACGCTGGTGGGCCCACTGATTCACGAGACCGCCTACCGCGACATGGTCGGAGCCCTCGAAAAGGCGCGCGCCGACGGCGGCGAGGTGTTCGGTGGCGAGAGACAGATGTTCGAAGGCGCGGCCGGAGAGTCGTCTTATTACGTAGCGCCCGCTGTGGTTCGGATGCCCGCGCAGACCGACGTGGTGCATAACGAGACATTCGCGCCCATCCTCTACGTGCTGACCTACGATGAGCTCGACGAGGCCATTGCGCTGAACAACGCAGTCCCCCAAGGTCTTTCGTCGTCAATATTCACTGTCGACGTGCGGGAAGCGGAGCGCTTCATGGCGGCGGACGGTTCGGACTGCGGCATCGCCAACGTCAACATCGGCACGTCAGGCGCCGAGATCGGCGGCGCGTTCGGCGGCGAAAAGCAGACCGGCGGCGGCCGTGAGTCGGGCTCAGACGCCTGGAAGGCCTACATGCGCCGGGCCACGAACACCATCAACTACGGTTCCGAACTGCCGCTGGCGCAGGGCGTCCACTTCGGCTAAGCGGGCTGGTAGCTTCCGCCGCGATTACCGACGTGCCGATCTCGTCGACCTGGATGTCCGCCCGGTTGATTTCGCGGGTGCCTTCCGCCGCGGTGACGGTTTCGGTTTCGACGAGGTGTTGGCGCTCACCGCCGCGACATCATCACGCCGGCTCAACTGCCGCACCAACAGCGCGGCACCCCCGACCGTCACCAACACAGGCCACTCGACCAGCCCGGCTGCGCCGACCGCGCCCAGGGTCACCAACGCTGCCGGCGTGGAGTGGCTGCCCTCGCGCAACCCATTGCGGATCCCCGCAGCGGTTCCCTGGACACCACCGACGACGCCGGTAATGGCCGCACCGCCGACGGCGCCCGCCGCGGCGGTAGTCGCGTTCGCGGTCTCAGTGACGATCCGCGTCGCTGTGCGTATGACATCCATCGGTTTCCCTGCCTCACGTCTGCGGTCTTTCGGCTAGCCCTGATGAGTACCCGCCGACGCCGCAATGTATGTATGAAGGGTCCGATGGACGGCTACGACATCGACACCGTTTGTTCATCTCTAAGCCGCCTTGAGGTATAGACGCGGGCGCGCAGTGGGTGATCAATTGGTGGATGCCCCAGCAACGCCTGCGCGCGCGGCCCGCCGCGGCGCTGTCGGCGCGGCCGCGGCTGCGGCTTGTACTGGTGACGGCGGCGCTTGCGCTGCTGGTTGACGTGGTCACGAAGGCCATTGCGGTCGGCCTCCTGGTGCCCGGGCAACGAGTGCAGCTGATCGGTGACCAGGTGGCGTGCGCGCTGACGCGAAACGCGGGTGCGGCGTTCTCCTGGGGAGTCGCGTACACCATCGAGCTGACTCTGGTGGTGGGCGCGATCATCGCCGTGCTGGCCTGGCGCAGCCGCCACGTGGTGTCGCCGATAGCCGCGATCGCGATGGGGCTGGTGCTCGGCGGCGCCGCGGGCAACCTGGCCGATCGGATGTTCCGGGCGCCGGGCCCGCTGCGCGGCGCCGTCGTCGACTTCCTCGCGATCGGGTGGGGGCCGATCTTCAACGCCGCCGACGTCTGTGTCCTGTCCGGAGTGGTGCTACTGACGTGGCGGCAGCTTGCTGCTAATTCATCGGCTTCATCTGCGTCGTAGCCCGAGCCGGAAACCCTTGGGCATCATCGTCAGTCGCTCTGAGATCTGCAGCTGATAGTCCGGGTCGGCGATGAGGTCGTACCGGCGGATGAGCACCCCCAGCATCAGCACGGCCTCGTGCAGTGCGAATTGCCGCCCGATGCACGATCGCGGGCCGGTGCCGAACGGCTTGTAAAGACCAGCCGGCCGCGCCTTGACGCGCTCGGGTTCGAAGCGGTCTGGGTCGAACTCGTCCGGGTTGGCACCCCAGCGCGAATCGCGGTGCAGTGTCGCGGTCAGCGCCAACGCCCAGTCGCCCTTGCGCATCGGGTGAACGCCGGCCAGCACGGTGTCCTCGCGCGCGGCCCGGTAGTAACCCGGCACGGTCGGCTGCAACCGCAGCGACTCGTCGAACACTCGCCGCACATACCGCAACTTGGCGATCGCCTCGAACTCCGGCCGCTCGTCGGCGCCCCACACGTTGTCTATCTCCGCACGCGCAGTGGCGAACACTTCCGGTCGACGCGACAGGTAGTAGAGCGCGAAAGACAATGCCCCCGAAGTGGTTTCGTGGCCAGCGACGAGGAAGTTGATCATCTGGTAGCGGATGTTGGCCGCGTCGAGGTCCGATGCCAGCATGATCTCCAGGAGGTCGTCGTGGTGGCCGAGACCGTCGCGACGGCGGTTGGCGATGATCTCGTCGGCGACGGCGTGCAGGTAGGCGGCGTCGCGACGGACCTTCCGCTCCTCGCGCCTGGCCAGGAACTTTGGCAACCGGCTGGCCCGCAGTGCCCCGGCGCGGTCGGCGCCCTTGAGCCCGGAGACCATGTGCTCGACGAACGGGTGCACGGCGTCGGACTGGAAGCAGCCGAAGGAGTAACCGGCTGCGCATCGGCCGATCGTCTCCAACGTCACCCGGGTGGTGCCCCCGGAAACGTCGACCCTTTGGCCCGCGTCCGCGCGCTCGTCCCAACTGCCGGTCAACTCCCCTGCCACCTCGAGCATCACAGAGTGATAGCGGCGCATGGCGGCTTGGCTGAACGCCGGCATCAGCAGATCGTGGGCCTTCTGCCAGTTGGGTTCGTCGTTGTAGGCGGTGAACAGGCCGTCGCCGCCGACCATCCGCAACGCTTCGATCTCGGGGCCGATGTGCTTGCAGAATCGGGTCTCGTCGTTCAGGTCTGCGACGACATCGGCCCCCGCCGCGATTACATACCGGGCACCGAACGCGCGTAACTCGTAGATCGGGCCAAGCTGGGCCGCGATGTTCAACGCCGACTGGGAGGGCGCGTCCATGTCATGGGAGAGCAGGTCGCCCACTAGCGGAAGGCGCCGCTTGGGGTGTGGGAGTTTCGAATAGGTCGCCCGGTGATCCAAGACGCTCATAGTTCCACCCTTCGCCGCTGTTATACATGTGTCAAGTAGAATGACGGTATGACGGAGTCCCGGCGGCGGCTGTCACCCGATGATCGCCGGAACGAACTGCTGGCGCTGGGCGCCGAGGTGTTCGGCCAGCGCCCGTACGACGAGGTGCGCATCGACGAAATCGCGGAGCGCGCTGGCGTATCGCGAGCGTTGATGTATCACTACTTCCCGGACAAGCGGGCGTTCTTCGCCGCGGTGGTGCGCGCCGAGGGTGAGCGCCTGTTCGAAGCGACCAATACCCCGCCCGAACCCGGGCAGACCCTGTTCGATCAGTTGCGGGCGGGTGTCCTGGCCTATCTGCGCTACGACGAGGAGCATCCGCACGGTGCGTGGGCCGCATACGTGGGCATGGGGCGCGCGGATCCGGTCCTGCGCGGCATCGAGGACATCGACAACGACAGGCAGGCCGACCGGATCATCAGCCGCATCAGCGAGGCGGTCGGCGGCGAGATGGATTCCAAGGTGAAACGCGATCTTCGGATTACCGTCTATGGCTGGTTGGCCTTCACATTCGAGATGTGCCGGCAACGCCTCATGGATCCGTCGGTCGACGCGGGCTACGTTGCGGACGCTTGCGCGCACGCCGTGCTCGACGCCATCGGGCGGGTGCCCGGCATCCCGTCCGCTCTGAGCCAAGCCGTCGCACCCGAGGTCAGGTGAAATTTGTCGGTGCGCATTGGCACGATGGTTGGGTGAGCAATAGGCCGGTAGATCCCCTGGCGCGTTTCAGCGCGCTGACCAGGGAATGGTTCACCGGCACCTTCAGCGCACCGACCGCCGCGCAGGCCGAAGCCTGGTCGGCGATTGCCGACGGCGACAACACGCTGGTGATCGCGCCGACGGGTTCCGGCAAGACGTTGGCCGCGTTCCTGTGGGCGATCGACCGGCTTGCAGAGGCAGAGCCCCGGCCCGCCACCGCTGGCACCCGGGTGCTGTACGTCTCGCCGCTCAAGGCGCTGGCCGTTGACGTCGAGCGCAACTTGAGCACCCCGTTGACCGGCATCGGCCGCGTCGCCGAGCGCCGCGGCGTACCCGCGCCGTACATCAGCGTCGGTGTGCGGTCGGGCGACACCCCACCGGCGCGCCGTCGCGAGCTCATCAGCAAGCCGCCGGACATTCTCATCACCACACCCGAATCCCTGTTCCTGATGCTGACGTCGGCGGCGCGTGAGTCGCTGGCCGAGGTGCAGACGGTGATCGTCGACGAGGTGCACGCGGTTGCGGGCACCAAACGCGGTGCGCACCTGGCACTGTCGCTGGAGAGACTCGACCAGCTGCTGGCGACGCCCGCGCAGCGCGTCGGCCTGTCGGCAACGGTGCGGCCGCCGGAAGAGGTGGCGAGGTTCCTGTCCGGGCAGGCGCGGACGACCATCGTCGCACCGCCGGCGGCAAAGACCTTCGACCTTTCCGTGCAGGTTCCGGTGCCAGACATGGCGAACCTGGAGAACAACACGATCTGGCCCGACGTCGAGAGTCGCATCGTCGACCTGATCGAGGCGCATCGCAGCTCGATCGTGTTCGCCAACTCGCGGCGGCTGGCCGAGCGACTCACCTCGCGGCTCAACGAGATTCACGCCGAGCGCTCGGGTGTCGTGGGGGCATCTCCCGCTGGCGGGGGATTGCCATCTCCGCACAACTCTCAGGTCGGCGGCGGTGCGCCCGCGGCCATCATGGCCAGTGGACAGTCATATGGTGCGCCGACCCTGCTGGCGCGAGCGCACCACGGCTCGGTCAGCAAGGAGCAGCGCGCCGAGGTCGAGGACGACCTCAAGAGTGGCCGGCTGAAGGCCGTGGTCGCGACGTCGAGCCTGGAGCTGGGCATCGACATGGGGGCGGTCGATCTGGTGATCCAGGTCGAGGCGCCGCCGTCAGTGGCAAGCGGCCTGCAGCGGATCGGGCGGTCCGGTCACCAGGTCGGCGAGATCTCGCAGGGCGTGCTGTTCCCCAAGCATCGCACGGATCTGATCGGCTGCGCCGTGACGGTGCGGCGGATGCTGTCGGGCGAGATCGAAACCATGCGGGTGCCGACCAATCCGCTGGACGTGCTGGCGCAGCATACCGTCGCCGCCTGCGCCTTGGAGCCGCTGGACGCCGACCGCTGGTTCGACGCGGTGCGCCGCACCGCACCGTTTGCGACGTTGCCGCGCAGCGCGTTCGAGGCGACGCTGGACCTGTTGAGCGGTAAGTACCCGTCCACGGAGTTCGCCGAGCTGCGGCCTCGGCTGGTGTATGACCGAGACGCCGGCACGCTGACGGCTCGACCCGGCGCACAGCGATTGGCGGTGACGTCTGGTGGCGCCATCCCCGACCGGGGGCTGTTCACTGTGTACTTGGCTCCCAGCGCGGATTCGGAAAAGCCTTCGCGGGTAGGCGAACTCGACGAGGAGATGGTCTACGAGTCGCGGCCCGGCGATGTGATATCACTGGGCGCGACGAGCTGGCGGATCACCGAGATCACCCACGATCGGGTTCTGGTGATTCCGGCGCCCGGCCAGCCCGCGCGGCTGCCGTTCTGGCGAGGCGACGGCGTCGGGCGGCCCGCCGAGCTGGGTGCCGCCGTAGGCGCGTTCACCGGCGAGTTGGCCCTGCTGGACAGGGACGAGTTCGCCGACCGCTGCCGCGCAATGGGTTTCGACGGGTTCGCATCCGACAATCTGTGGCAGCTTCTCGACGACCAGCGGCAGGCCACCGGCGCGGTGCCCACCGACAAAACGTTCGTCGTGGAACGGTTCCGCGACGAGCTCGGCGACTGGCGGGTCATCCTGCACTCGCCGTACGGGCTTCGGGTGCACGGCCCGCTCGCGCTTGCGGTATCTCGTCGGCTGCGGGAGCGCTATGGCATCGAGGAGAAGCCGACCGCCTCCGACGACGGCATCATCGTGCGACTGCCGGACACAGAGGACACGCCACCGGGCGCGGACCTGTTCGTGTTTGACGCCGACGAGATCGAGTCCATCGTCACCGCCGAAGTGGGCGGCTCCGCGTTGTTCGCGTCGCGGTTCCGCGAATGCGCCGCGCGCGCATTGCTTTTGCCGCGGCGGCATCCCGGCAAGCGCTCGCCGCTATGGCATCAACGCCAGCGCGCGGCGCAACTGCTGGATGTGGCACGCAAATACCCGGATTTCCCCGTTGTGCTCGAGGCGGTTCGTGAGTGCCTGCAGGACGTCTACGACGTCCCGGCGCTGACCCAGCTGATGCACCAGGTCGCGCAACGCCGGGTGCGGGTGGTCGAGGTCGAAACCGCCACGCCCTCCCCGTTTGCTGCATCGCTGCTGTTCGGGTACGTCGGAGCGTTCATGTACGAGGGCGACAGCCCGCTGGCCGAGCGGCGCGCCGCCGCGCTCTCCCTTGACAGCGTGCTACTCGCCGAGCTACTCGGCCGGGTCGAGCTGCGCGAACTGCTTGACCCGCAAGTCATTGCGACCACTGCTCAGCAGTTGCAGCACCTGACCTCGGATCGCTTGGCCCGTGACTCCGAGGGCATCGCCGACCTCCTTCGTGTGTTGGGGCCGCTGACCGAACAGGAGATCGCCGACCGGTGCGTCACCACCGAAATCGGCGGCTGGCTGGAGGGGCTGCGGGCCACCAAACGCACATTCACGGTGTCGTTCGCCGGCGAAACCTGGTGGGTGGCGGTCGAAGACATGGGCCTGCTCCGCGACGGCGTCGGGGTGGCGGTGCCAGTCGGCGTGCCCGCGGCCTTCACTGAATCCGTCGCAGACCCGCTCGGCGAACTGCTCGGCCGGTATGCCCGCACCCACGGCCCGTTCACTACCAGCGACGCGGCGGCCCGCTTCGGCCTCGGCCTGAGGGTCACCGCCGATGTGCTGGGTCGGCTCGCCATCGACGGCCGGCTGATCCGTGGAGAATTCACGACGGAAGCCGACGACGACCAGTGGTGTGACGCAGACGTGCTCAAGATCCTGCGGCGCCGCTCGCTGGCCGCGTTGCGCGCACAGATCGAGCCGGTCAGCACGGCGGCGTACGGCCGTTTCCTGCCGGCCTGGCAGCAGGTGGGGTCCCCTGGCCGTTGGGCGGGAGGTGCACCCACGGGTGTCGACGGACTGGCGGCGGTGATCGATCAGCTTGCCGGGGTGCCGATTCCGGCGTCGGCGGTCGAGCCGCTGGTGTTCGGTCAGCGCGTGCGCGACTATCAGCCCGCGATGCTCGACGAACTGCTGGCGTCTGGCGAGGTCACGTGGTCGGGCGCGGGCCCGATCGGCGGCGGCGACGGCTGGATTGCGTTCCATAGTGCCGATTCGGCCCCGTTGACCTTGTCGGCGCCGACGGAGATCGAGTTCACCGACATCCATCGCGCGATCATGGAGACCCTGGGTCACGGTGGTGCATTCTTTTTCCGTCAGCTCGCCGACGGGGGCGCCGAGCAGTTCAAACAGGCTCTGTGGGAACTGATCTGGGCCGGCTGGGTCACCGGCGACACGTTCGCACCGGTGCGGGCGATGTTATCGGGCACTCGCCGGTCCGCGGGACGGCGGGCTGGTTCTCCGGCGCACCGCCAGCGTCAGCGGCCACCGCGGCTGAGCCGCTACAGCGTCGCGCACGCGCAGGCCCGCAGCTCCGACCCGACGGTGGTCGGGCGCTGGTCGGCGCTGCCCGCCGCCGAACCCGAGTCGACGGTACGTGCGCATTACCAGGCCGAGCTGCTGCTGAACCGCTACGGCGTGCTGACCAAGGGGGCGGTCGCCGCGGAGTCCGTCCCCGGCGGGTTCGCGATGCTGTACAAGGTGCTGACCGCGTTCGAGGACGCCGGCCGATGCCAGCGTGGATACTTCGTCGAGTCGTTGGGCGGTGCCCAATTCTCGGTGGCCTCAACCGTGGACCGGTTGCGGTCCTACCTCGACGGCGTCGACCCGGACCGCCGCGACTATCACGCGGTGGTATTGGCCGCCGCCGATCCGGCCAATCCGTACGGTGCAGCGCTGTCGTGGCCGACCAGGAATGTGGGCGACGACGACGCCGCCCATCGGCCGGGCCGCAAGGCGGGCGCCCTTGTGGCGATGGTCGACGGTGAACTGGCGTGGTTCCTCGAACGGGGAGGACGGTCCCTGTTGAGCTTTACCGACGACGCCGAGGCGCACATTGCGGCGGCGGCGGCGCTGGCCGATCTGGTCGGCGCGGGACGCGTGCAGTCGTTCCTGGTTGAGAAGGTCAACGGCGTTCCGGTGCTCGAGCCCGGTGCAGAGGGCGACCGGGCCGCCGTACAGGACGCACTGATCGGCGCCGGGTTCGTGCGGACGCCCCGGGGCCTGCGGCTGCGGTGACTCGAACCTATTGATGTCAGCGATGTTTGGCCCATTGCAGCCCGCGGATGTGACACCACGGCGGAAAATCAGCCCAAATCGCGCCATGCGGTTACACAGGTGACGGATTGGATCGGATAACACATGCCCGAGGGGGACACCGTCTGGCACACCGCCGCCATCCTGCGCGATGCCCTGGTTGGGAAGGCGCTGACCCGCTGCGACATCCGGGTGCCGCGCTACGCGGCGGTCGACCTGACCGG
>DATARY010000248.1:0-4139 GCA_036263935.1 Mycobacterium sp. | reverse complement strand
CAAGTAGCGGTGCAACGTGACCTCGGCCGGATCATGTTCCAGCGCGCCAACAACCGCATCGGTCATCGCCGCCGCCTCGCGGGCGCTGACCGCATGGAAAAGCTCCTCACGAGACCGCCAATGCAGATAGATAGTGCCCTTACCGACACCGGTACGCCGCGCCACCTCATCGATCGTCACCCGCCGATACCCCCAGCGCAGCAACAGGTCGCGGGCGGTGTTAAGGATCCGATCGGCCCTCTCCACCCGGTCGACATGAGAACGTTGCACCACCGGAGCCTGACCTTCTACGCCACCTGGGTATGACCATAATACGATATTGGTCACGAGTCACGCGCGTTGTCGGATCAGGCCGCGATCGTCACGTCTACGCTCAGCGCGTCACCGAAAGCATGCGCTGCGGCCCAGTTGCCCACGCGCACCGCACGCGCCAGGTCGTCGACCAACGGGCTCTGCACGCCGAGTTCCGCCAGCCAGCCCGACACGGTGGCGGCAATCTCGTCGGACGGCACTCGGCGGGCGCGGCCGTCGTGGAGGCGATCACGCACCTCGTAGACCGTCGCATGCCGCGTCCGCGGACGCTGCAGTTGCGATCGGAGAGTGCGCATGTCGTGCCCCTTTTGTCCTTCGGTTGTGATTCTTGTCGCTGCCTCTATAGATACGACGGACAAACACCCCCTGCGGGGTCACTTTTTTTCGAATTTTTTTGACAGGGCACTATGGCCGCATGGAGACCAAAGTCGACGAGATAGCACCGGACATCTACCGGCTGTCCACCTGGATTCCGGACATCACCGAGCACGGCTTCACGTTCAACCAGTTTCTGCTCACCGGCGACGAGCCGTTCCTGTTCCATTGCGGTCAGCGGCAGTTGTTCCCGCTGGTGTCGGAGGCCATCAATCGGGTCGTCCCGGTGGAGAAGCTGCGGTGGATCTCGTTCGGCCATCTCGAGGCCGACGAGTGCGGCGCCATGAACATGTTTCTCGAGGCCGCCCCCGATGCTGAGATCACCCACGGCGCGCTGGCCCTCATGCTGTCGCTGATGGATATGTGCGACCGGCCACCGGTGCCTGCCTCCGAGGAGGCACTCGATATCGGCGGGCACCGGTTGCGGTTCATCGCAACCCCGCACGTACCGCACAACTGGGAAGCGGGGCTGTGGTTCGACGAGACCACATCGACACTGTTTGCCGGCGACTTGCTCACTCACGTGGGACAGTGCCCGGCGTTGACTGAATCCGATTGTGTCGCACCCGCACTCGAGGCCGAATCGCTCTTCCACGCCACCGGGCTCACGACGAACCTCGGGCCGACGCTGGAAGAGCTGGCCGCCCTGAACGCCACGACGCTCGCCATCATGCACGGCTCGTCGTACACCGGCGACGGCGCCGCCCAGCTGCGGGGGCTGGCCGACGGATACGCCGCGATGGCGGGCGCTGCGTGAGGCTGCACCTGCCCCTGGCATGTCTGCTCGCGACGGCCTCGTTGATCTCGGGCTGTCAACACGGTGTCACGGGCACAGCGGTGACGAGTCCCGAGTCGCCGACCGAACCCAGCTTTCCGACCACCCGGCCGACCAGACCGACCGCCGCGCCGCCGAGCACCCTCACTCCGGCGCCGACCAACGCACCCACCCCGCCGCGGCCCGGCGCCGAGGTGCTCCCGCCGGAGAACGGCTACGTCTTCATCGAGACGAAGTCGGGCAAGACCCGCTGCCAAATCAACGCGGACGAGGTCGGCTGCGAGTCGCAGTTCACCAACTCCCCGGTGATCGACGGCACGCACGCCAACGGTGTCCGACTTTCCGCAAGCGGTGAAGTCCGTTGGCTGGTAGGCAATCTGGGTGACATCCCCGTCGTCACCCTCGACTATCGGACCTATCACGCAGTGGGGTGGACGATCGACGCCGGTGAGGACGGCACCCGGTTCACCAACGCCCGCACCGGCCACGGCATGGTCGTGGCCGTCGATGGGGTGCAGTCGTTCTAAGGTTGCGCATGACCGCGGCTCAGCGTGAACGCGCTGCACTGGTAGAAACCATGCGCACTGTCGGGCCGGACGCGCCGACACTCTGTGGTGGCTGGACCACTCGCGACCTCGCCGCCCATCTGGTGGTCCGGGAGGGCAGGCTGGACACCACCCCGGGTATCGCGGTTCCGTTTCTCGCGGGCTACACCGAGAAGGTTCGGCGCCAGGTCGCCGAGTCCAACGAGTGGGATGACCTGCTGGACAAGGTCGGCTCGGGACCGCCACTCTTCTCGCCGTTCAAGATCCTCGACCCGGTGGCGAACATGGGCGAGATGTTCATCCACCACGAGGATGTCCGTCGCGCCCAACCCAATTGGGAGCCGCGGGCACTCGACGAGGGAACCGTTCACGCGCTCGGCCGAGGGTTCGCGGTGATGGCGCGGCTGACCTTGGCCAAGGCGCCCGCCCGGGTGTCGCTTCGCACACCGGAGGGCAAAACGGTGGTCACCGTTGGTAGCGGGCCCGAGCTCACGGTGACCGGCGATCTCCCCGAACTACTCCTCTTCATCTCCGGGCGAGACGAAGCCCGACTCACCTTCTCCGACGCCCAGACGATCCAGGCGGTGCGCGCCGCCCGCCGCGGACTCTGAGGTCCCTCTAGGCTGGCGGTCGTGGATTCACCGGTGGATTTCAGGGCCTTCGTGGAACCCCAGCAAGGGGCCACGTACGCCGACCAGCTCGCCGTCGCCCGCGCAGCCGAGCATTGTGCCTTCTCCGCGTTCTTTCGGTCCGACCACTACGTCGCGATGAGCGGCGACGGACTGCCCGGCCCGACCGACTCGTGGGTGACCCTGGCCGCCATCGCACGTGAGACGTCGTCGATCCGGCTCGGCACGATGGTCAGCTCCGCCACCTTCCGCTATCCGGGCCCGTTGGCGGTCTCCGTCGCACAGGTCGACGAAATGAGCGGCGGCCGCATCGAATTGGGAATCGGCGCCGGCTGGTTCGAGGCGGAACACCAGGCGTACGCGATCCCATTCCCTCCGCTGGGCGAACGGTTCGATCGGCTCACCGAGCAGCTGCACATCATCAGAGGGCTTTGGACGACGCCCGTGGGCGAGAAGTTCGACTACTCGGGAACGCACTACACCGTCGCGGATTCGCCTGCGCTACCCAAACCCGTCCAGTCGCCGCACCCGCCGATCATCATCGGGGGCGCAGGCGCGAAACGGACGCCCGCGCTGGCGGCGGCGTTCGCGGCCGAGTTCAACATCCCGTTCGCTCCTGTGGACCAAGCCAAGCTGCAGTACGAGCGGGTCGCGGCGGCGCTGGCCGACGCCGGACGGGCCGCGGACTCACTGACCTACTCGGCGGCGTTCGCGGTGTGCGCGGGACGCGATGATGCCGAGATCGCGCGCCGGGCGGCCGCGATCGGCAGGGAGGTCGAGGAGCTTCGCAGCAACTCCCCGCTGGCGGGAACGCCCGCCGAGATCGCCGACAAACTCGGCCCGTACATCGAATTCGGTGTGCAGCGTGTTTACCTGCAGCTTCTCGATATGTCGGACCTCGATCACCTGGAGTTCTTCGCCAGCGAGGTCGTCCCGCAGTTCGGCTGAGCCAACGCCCGGGCCTACTATCGGCCCGTGCCGCGCTACGGACCTCCCGACGACCGGAACCACCCCGACGACGAGCCGACCGCCTATATCAACTACGGCAATTACGGTCCCCCGCCGGGGGAACCTGTGCCCTGGTTTCGCAAGCCGGTGGCACTCGTCGGGTTCGGCGCGTTGGGGGCGGTCGTGGTTGGGCTGTTCGTATACGGGTTGGCCGAGCTGTTCTCGGGAAGCAGACCCCCCGAAACCACCCGGCTCACCCCGATTACGACGACGAGCACGTCGGCGCGAGTGATCGCGCCGACCACGAGCACTGCACCCACCACTACGACCACGACGACGACGGAACCCACCACCACGACCACGCCGAGCACCAGCACGAGCACGAGCACGAGCGTCAGCACAAGCACCAGCGTCAGCACAAGCACCAGCACGAGCACGGTCACCCAGACCGTGACGGCGACGCCGCCTGCGCCCGGGGGCTAGATGAGCCGCGCCGCGTACGCCCATGACGCCGTCGTCAGCCTCGACCCGGGCGGCGATACGGCCGCCCCGGGT
>DATARY010000044.1:0-4282 GCA_036263935.1 Mycobacterium sp. | reverse complement strand
TCTGGATCGCGAAGATGACGACGTTGCTGGTTTCGATGCCGTAGTCAACCGAGTCGTCGAGGATCAGCTCGAGGACCGAGTAGCCCCGCTCGTCCTGAATCAGCGCGTCGACCTTGTCGATCCACTCGGCGAAGACCTCGTCGCGCAGGTACAGGTTCTTGCCCATCTTGCGGTGCTGCGCACCGAAACCGGCCATTGCCCAGACCGGGCCATTGGTCGCCGGCCCGTCGGTGCTGAACACGTAGGGCTTCTGCTTGCCATCGGCGATCGCGCGCAGACCCTTGACGGCTTCTTCGTGGTCGTGGGCCAGCACCACCGCGCGGGAACGGCCGTGGTTGCGCCGTGACAGCGCCCGGCCGATCGATTCCAGCGACGACGCCTGGCCCTCAGGGCTTTCCATCCAGTCGGCTAGCTCGGCCGCGGCGGCCCGCTTGCGCGACGTCAGGAACGCCGAGACCGGCAACGGCACCACGGGCACCGGAACCTCTTCGGCCGCAAGCTCTTCCAGCGCGATCTCTTTGAGCCGGATGGCTTCGTCGGTGAGGCCGGGCAGTCCGTACTCATCGTCCGCCGGCCTGGTGCCGGCTTCGGCAGAATCGATGAACTCGCCGTACTCGTCGAAACGCACCCCGCCTACCAGCTCGCCGTGCTCCTCGGCGGCGGCCGCCACCGGCTCAGCCTCGGGTTGCGGTTCGGGCTCGCGCTCGACGACGTCGCGGGGCAGCACCTCACGCAGCACCACGTGCGCGTTGGCGCCACCGAAGCCGAAGCTGGACACACCCGCCACGGCATACCCGCCGTAGCGCGGCCAGTCGGCGACGGTGTCCAGCACGCGCAGATGCGCGGCGTCGAAGTCGATGTACGGGTTGGGCCCGGCGTAGTTGATCGACGGCGGCAGCTTGTCGTGCTGCAGCGACAGCACCATCTTGGTCAGGCTGGCCGCACCGGCCGCCGACTCCATATGCCCGACATTGGTTTTCACCGCGCCGAGCAAAAGCGGCTTGTCGGCGGGGCGGCCGCGGCCGATCACCCGGCCCAGCGCCTGCGCCTCGATCGGGTCACCGAGCACCGTGCCGGTGCCGTGCGCCTCGACGTAGTCGATGGTGCGCGGGTTGATGCCGGCGTCCTTGTAGGCCCGGCGCAGCACATCGGCCTGCGCGTCGGGGTTCGGCGCGATCAGCCCGTTGGACCGGCCGTCGTGGTTGATCGCGCTACCGGCGATCACCGCGAGAATCTGGTCGCCGTCGCGGCGGGCGTCGTCGACCCGCTTGAGCACCAGCATCGCGCCGCCCTCGGAGCGGGTGTAGCCGTCGGCGTCGGAGGAGAACGACTTGATCCGGCCGTCCGGCGAGAGTACCTGGCCGATCTCGTCGAAACCGAGCGTCACCGCGGGCGTGATCAGCGCGTTGACGCCTCCTGCGACAGCCACGTCGCATTCGCCGCCGCGCAGCGCCTGCACGGCCTGGTGGGTGGCGACCAGCGAACTCGAGCAGGCGGTGTCCACCGCGACCGACGGGCCGTGGAAGTCGAAGAAGTACGAAACCCGGTTGGCGACAATCGAACTCGCAGTACCGGTGATCGCGTACGGGTGCGCGACGGTCGGGTCCGACATCGCCAGGTAGCTGTAGTCCATCACCGAAGTGCCGACGTAGACGCCGACGGCCTCGCCGCGCAGGCTGGAGGCCGGGATGCGGGCGTGCTCGAGCGCCTCCCAGGTCAGCTCCAGCGTCATCCGCTGCTGAGGGTCGATGTTGTCGGCTTCGGTCTTGGACAGCGCGAAGAACTCGGAGTCGAATCCTTTGATGTCGGTGAGGTATCCGCCGCGGGTGCGGGCGTTCTTGATCCGCTCGGCCAGCCGCGGCTCATCCATGAACTCCGACCAGCGGCCCTCGGGCAGGTCGGTGATCGCGTCGCGACCTTCCAGCAGCGCCTGCCAGGTCTGCTCGGGAGTGTTCAGGTCGCCGGGCAACCGGGTGGCCAGGCCCACCACGGCGATGTCGACGCGCTCGACCGGCCCGGTACGGGTCCAGTCGGTGTCGTCGTCGGCGGCCTCGGTCTCCGGGTCGCCCTCGACGATCCAGGTGGCCAGCGATTCGATCGTCGGGTGCTCGAAGGCGACCGCGATCGACACCGTCACCCCGGTGTGGTCCTCGATGTCGGCGGCCATCGCCACCGCGTCGCGTGAGGACAGGCCGAGCTCCACCATCGGCGTGGCCTCGCCGATCGCGTCGGGCGACTGCCCGGTGGCCTGGCCGATCCAGGTGCGCAGATAACGCCGTACCTCGGCGACGGTCATGTCGGTGCGCGCTGGCGCTGCACCGCCGTCGCTGCGCTCTGCATCGTCGCCGGCGGGCGACGGTTGGGATTCGAGGTCGGTGTCAGTCATATTCGCGTTCAATCGGTTTGGTCAGGGAAGGAGTTTGGGGCCGCGGTGCCGCTGCGCAGGGTGCCGTCGATGTAGGCGGCGCGGCATGCGCGGCGGCCGATCTTGCCACTGGAGGTCCGGGGCACGGATCCGGCCTGTACCAACAGGACGTCGCGCACCGTCACTCCGTGCCGGACGGCGATGGCCGCCCGGATGTCGTCGGCGATGGGCTGGTAGTCGAGCTTGTGCGCACCGGCGGCACGCTCACCGACGATCACCAGCTGCTCGGAGCTGTCCTCCGGGTCGTACTTGAGGCCGGCGTGCGGGTCGTCGAAAACGCTTGCGGGCAGTTGGTTGGTGGGCACCGAGAACGCGGCCACGTAGCCCGGGCGCAAGGCCCGGCTGGCTTCTTGCGCCGAGTACTCGAGATCCTGCGGGTAGTGGTTACGCCCGTCGACGATGACCAGATCCTTGACCCGGCCGGTGATATAGAGGTGATCGTTGTGGTAGGTGCCGTAGTCACCGGTGCGCACCCACGTCCCGTCGTCGGCGGCGCCTTCGGCGCGTGACGGGCTGGTGCGCGACTTGAGGATGTTCTTGAACGTCTCCTGGGTCTCTTCTTTCCGGTTCCAGTACCCGGCGCCCATGTTCGTGCCGTGCAGCCAGACCTCGCCGATCTGCCCGTCGGGCAATTCGGTGGCGGTCTCGGCGTCGACGATGATCGCCCACTCGCTGACACCGACCTTGCCGGCGGAGGCCTGCGCGACGCCGTTCGGCGCATCGGCGGGCACTTCGACGAACCGTCCGGTGTTCAGCGCGTCCCGGTCGACGTTGATGATCCTGGGCGGCTCGTCCATCGGGGTGGTCGAGACGAACAGGGTGGCCTCGGCCAGACCGTAGGACGGCTTGATCGCCTTCTCCTGGAAGCCGTAGGGCCCGAACGCGTCGTTGAACTTACGTATCGATGCTGCCGACACCGGCTCGCTGCCGTTGAGAATCGCCTTGACGTTGCTCAGGTCCAGCGGCGGCTCGCCGTCTTTGGGCAGGCCGCGCAGCGCCGCGTGTTCGAAGGCGAAGTTCGGGGCGGCCGAGAAGACCCCGCCGGTCTCGCCTTCCTTGCGGGCGAGCTCGCGGATCCATCTGCTTGGCCGGCGCACGAAGGCCGCGGGCGTCATGAACGTGAAGCGGTAGCCGACCACCGTCGACAACAAGGTGGTGATCAGGCCCATGTCATGGAAGAACGGCAGCCAGCTCACACCGCGGTCACCGTCCTGGCCCTCCAGTGCGTGGATGACCTGCACCACGTTTGTCGGCAGGTTCAGGTGCGTGATCTCGACGCCGGTCGGGGTGCGGGTGGATCCGGAGGTGTACTGCAGATAGGCGACCGTACCCGGGCTGGCCAGGCTGGACTCCCAGGTGCTGGCGACGTCATTGGGGACGGCGTCCACCGCGATCACGCGTGGCCGCTCCTTGGCCGGGCGGCTGCGGAAGAACTTGCGGACCCCCTCGGCGGAGTCGCTGGTGGTCAGAATCGCCGCCGGGGTGCAGTCGTCGAGCACCGCGTGCAACCGGCCGACGTGTCCCGGCTCGGCGGGATCGAACAGCGGCACCGCGATCCGGGCGGCGTACAAGGTGCCGAAAAATGCGGTCAGGTAGTCGAGGCTCTGCGGGCACAGAATGGCGACTCGGTCACCCGGCTGGGTCACCTGCTGAAGCCGCGCGCCCACCGCGCGGTTGCGGGCACCGAACTCGGCCCACGAAATGTCCTTCGCGACGCCTTCACGTTCGGTGGAGAAGTCCAGGAACCGGTAGGCGAGCTGGTCCCCGCGCACCTTCGCCCACTTCTCGACGTGACGAACCAGGTCGGTGTTGTCCGGGAACTTGATCTGGCCGTTCTTGTCGATGAACGGGTTGTGG
>DATARY010000236.1:0-23806 GCA_036263935.1 Mycobacterium sp. | reverse complement strand
AGCACAAGCACCAGCACGAGCACGGTCACCCAGACCGTGACGGCGACGCCGCCTGCGCCCGGGGGCTAGATGAGCCGCGCCGCGTACGCCCATGACGCCGTCGTCAGCCTCGACCCGGGCGGCGATACGGCCGCCCCGGGTGGCGCCATAACCGTCGCGTTGTGCGGACATTGGGACCACCAGCCGCCGTGCCCGCTGGCGCCGCATCACACCGATGCCGTGCCTGCCGATGGCGACACGCTGCGGCTGCGGGTGCTCTTCGCCGCCGAACCCGACGACGAGCAGCGGGTCCGCATGCTGATCGGGCAAGCCCTGTCGTCGGGCCGGTTGACCGGTCCCGACGGCCGGGTGTCGACGTGGACGCTGCGGTCGAGCGCCGCGGGCAGTGTCCGTCCCGATGAGGCCATGAGTTAGCGGCCTCTCGCCGCGTATTCGGCTACCAGCGCCTCGGCGCTACGCACCGCGGCACGGCAGGCGCGGGTGGTGAACGGGTCGTTGAGCGGGTGGTCGGCGCGCCTTCGCCACCGCTGCGCGGCCGCGAACGCCGCCCGGGGGCCGTCGTAGGGATGTTCGGGCTGCAGCCCCAGCCTGCTGGCGGCGTCGGTGCCGGACCCGCCGATGATCCTGCGCAGGGATACCATCTCGTCTTCGTTTAATGTCGTTGGGCGCGAACGTAATTGACTCAGCAGCCGCAGCTCCTCGAACGCGTGCGTGTCGGCCAGCAGCGGATCGATGTCGGCGATGATGTAGCGCGTCGCGTAGATCGGATTGCTCTGCACGAACTGCCGCAGCGACAGCAGCGCCGTATGGGCCTTGAGGAGGTCTGAACGTTGGGCGAACTGCTGATCGATGACGTCGCGCAGCGCGACGAGCCCACTGCGTTCGAGCAGCTCGTCGGCCAGCGCCACCGAGTCGCTGACCCCCGCGCGCAACACCGCGATCGAGATCCTGACGCCGAACATGCCGAAGCGGTCCAGCAGCGCGGCGCGGGTGGCGGCGTCGACCGGGAGCTCGCTGTCCTCGCGCACGAAGCGATCCACAGACAGCATCGCCTTGGTGAGCTCGGCGGCATCCACGCCTGCGAGCTTCTCGAGCGCGACGAACTCGCTCTGCCGCAGTGTGCGGGCGGTCAGCGCCAGAAGGCCGGAGACCGGGACCACGGCCTGGCAGATACCCGTCTTGTCCATCTCTGAGGTGAACCGTTTGGCCACATCCTTGGCCGAGAGCATCGCGTCGATCCGGCCTGCGCCGATCTCGTCGGCGCGGGAGGCGACCCCGATGACGCCGAGCGCACCGGCTGACCCGCCGACCAGCTCACCGATCTGCTTGAGCAGTGCGATATCTGCCGCGTTGAGCGTGCGCAGCAGGAACACCACCGCGTCGATGCGCGGCACCCCGTCGTGCGGCACCAGCAGCCGCAGCGTGCGTTCGGAGACATCCCGCGACAGCGAGGACGTTCCTGGCGTGTCGATGATCGTCGCGTCGATGAGTTCGGCGGCCGGCCATTCCACATCAAGGTCGACAACGTCCTCGGGATCGAGGCTGGCGAAGTCGAAGGTCAGGCCGCCGTCACGGGCGATCGGCACGTTGGAGCGGCGGCCGCCGCGGTGATTGGCGGTCACCTTCGGGGTGGGACCGTGGCGGAACCACGTAACGATGCGGGTCGCCTCGGTCGCGTCGGTGGGCGCGATGTCCTCGCCCACAAGCGCATTCACGAGGGTGGACTTGCCCGCCTTGAGGGTTCCTGCCAGCGCGATGCGGATCGGCTGGTTGAGGCGACGGCCAATGCGCTCCAGCTCGTTGTGCACGTCGGGGCGCTGCCGGTAGGCCGGATCGTTCCGGTACGCCTGGATGGTTCCGCCCAGGATGGCGCGCACATGATCGCTCGTGCTCACGAAGCCCTCCGCGACCGCGTGGTCAGGTCGTGCCCACGGGTTCGCGGGCCGACTCGGGGGCGCCGGGCGCCATCTTGACCGCGTGCTCGGTCACCTGCTTGAGGATGTTGAGCTGACGCTCGAGCTCACGGATGCGGGTATTGCGCTCGTTCTCTTCAAGCTTGGCCGATGTGAGGGTCGCCTGTAGCGATTCGTTGAGCGAACGCGTGGTCTGGTTGGCAATGCCGCGGTAGTGGTCGCGCAGCTGACGCTGAATTCCCTTGAGCCGGTCGCGCGATTCCTTGCTCACGACGAACGAGACGTCGTCGACGAACCGGCGCATGTTCATTTTCGCCTCGTTGCGCACCCGCATCATGCGGTTCTCCATGTCCTCCTTGTAGGCCTTGCGGCCCAAAAGCAGACCCGCGCCCAGCGACAGCGGGTTGAACATGCCCAGCCCGGCGAACGACGTCAGCATGCCGAACATCAGCACACCGCCGTACGAGCCGCGCATACCGGTGACCATCTTGTGGCCGGCTTTGATGGGTTTACTCTCCAGCTTCGCGAGCGACTTGAATTCGCCGAAGCTGGCACCCATTTCGCGGGCGTTGAGCTGCGGCATCTTGATCGCTTCGAGGCCCGCCTCGACGAAAGTGCGCGCCACCTCTTCCGCCAGCGCCTCGGCCCGTTGATAGGCCCACACAAAGTTGTCGCCGACGGCGGTCGCGACGGCGTTCTCGAGCTCGGCGCCGATCTCGGCCCAGTGATGCGTCGGGTCGGTGTCGTCGATGACCTTCTCGGCGTGCTGGGTAATGGCCCGGAACCGGCTGCGCAGATCATGGTCGACGTCCGCGGTCAGATCGGCGATTCCGTCGTTGAGCACCTGCTGCCACAGCGCGGTCTGCTGCAGGGCGTCCTGGGCTTCCTGCTTGCGACGCTCGAGCTCTTCGGTCAACCGATCGCAAACGTCCGGATCGGTGAGCGCCGACAGCTCGGAGTCGGCGGCAAGCGTTAAATGCTCAGCGGCGGATCGGATTTCGGCGAGTACCTGATCGCGGACCCGGTCGTTCTCCCGTGACAGCACCTTCTCGCTGAGGAACTTGACGATGGCAGGGAAGTTGGATTCCTCGTTGAGTTCCTTGTCGTTGAGCTGGATCGCGTGGCTGCGCAGCAGCGACGACGCCGGGATCATCGGGGTGGACAACGCGGCGCGTTGAAGGTGTGCCCTGTTGGCTTCGACGATCTCCCGCCAGTGCGGGTAGAGGTCGGTCTTGGTGGCGACAATGGTTGCCACAGGGCAGATTTCGAACGCCTGCCGCATGAAGGTCATCTCGGGTTCCGTGAATTCCTGGCTGGTGTCGCTGCACATCAGCACCGCATCGGCGTCGGGCAGCAGACCCAGCGTCGCCGAGAGGTGCGGTTGGCCGTGGCCGCCGACGCCTGGCGTGTCGACGAATGCCAACCCGCCCTTGAGAAGTGGGCTCGCCGCGGTGACTTCGACCCGAAGCACTTCGCGGCCACCGGCGAGGGGGTGGCGGCGCAAATCCTGCTTGATGTCGGCCATTGGAATCTCGATCACCTCGGGCTCCGCACCGTCACCACGCGCGACGATCAGCCGCGCCGACGCTTGCTCGCCGTACGACACCACCGTCGCCAGTGCCGTGGTCTCGTCGTCGCCGACCCGGGCTACCGGCACATTCAGCAGCGAGTTGAGCAGTTGGCTCTTGCCCTGCTTGAGCTGGCCGGCGATCACCACCCGGATCTGCGGGTCGGTGATCCGCGCCTTGGCCCTGGCCAGCCGCTCGACGAGATCGCCCCGCTCCTGGAGCTCAGCGATCTTGTTGGAGTGGTCGATCAGTTCAACGATGACCTTGACCTTGCGGGGGTCATTCGGTTGCGTCATGGTGTCCCTTTGATTTCGCGCGCCGCGGGTCTTCTAACGGTAAGCGTGCCAGCTGGCGGGGACCTCTGTTCGGTCCCCGCCAGCTGCACTATTCGGTTGTCTCTGGATCAGAACCCGAGGTGGAGTCCGGTGTCCACGTGCGTGTCGACCTGCTGGTGCACCGAGTTGTCGGTGTGCACCGAGTTGTCGTTGTGGCTGTCATGGACGCTGTTGTCGATATGCACCGAGTTGTCGTCGTGGTGGCTGGCGTCGATGTTGCCGTGCACGTCGCCGCCGCCGGTGTTGACCTTGGTGTGGTTGGAGCTGTCGTTGACGGTGATGCTGCCACCGCCGCCGCCGCCGCCGGCATTGGCCGTGCCGCCGCCGAAGATTCCACCGCCAGCGTGAGCGTTGCCGCCGTCGCCACCGCCAAGGTTGTTGTCCTTGATGATGTTGCCGGAGTTGCCGTCGATGATGTCGCCACCGGCGGTCTGCGAGTTGTCGTGAACATCGTTGCCATGGCCGAGGATCACCGGCGAGTGGCTACCGGAGTGGATGTCGCCGGTGTTGGCGGTGCTGCCCGCGCCCGTCTGCTTCACCGAGCCGTCGGTGAGGATGTCGCCGGAGTTGGGCCCACCGACCACGACACCGCCGTGATCGGCAACGTTGGTGGTCTTATTGCCGAAGGTGATGTCACCAAAGCCCAGGTTGACCCCGCCCTGCTGAACGTCGTGGCCGGCCTGCGGGCTCAGCACGTCGTTGTGGCTCAGCGTGTCGTTGTTGCTGAACGCCTCTGTCTGGGTCTGCGGAACGAAGGCGATGCCGTGGGTCTCGGCCACCGCCTGCTGCAGCCCCTGCACCGGGTTCCCGCCGCCCTGGATGATCGCGGCCGGGGCCACGGTGGCCGCAACGGCCTGCACCTGCGCGGCGGTGACGTTCTGCACGCCGGCATTCTGCATGGCACGTTCGGGGTCGTTGACGAAGGCCTGGGCCTGAACCGGGTCGCGGAACAGGTCGAGAAGCCAGTCGAGTACGTTGGTCATTTCTTTGGTCCTTTCGAGTGTGTTGTGGAAGCTGGTCGCCGGGCAGTCCAGCGAACTGGTGACTACGTTATGGACCCGCCGAGGCTTTCAGAAACGGGGTCGAAACCCCTCCCTATGCCCTTGCACCCCGGGATGGCGGCGTGGTCGCCGTTAGGGGATTAGGGGGTGGCCGGGGGTCGCTGGGGGTCGCGGCTAAATAGGCAAAATGCGCGACCCGAACGGGCCGCGCATTTTGCGCCTGGTTGGCGGGGGCTACTCGAAGATGTCGAATCCGGAGGCGTCCGGTTCCAGATGGTGATCGTCGACGACGTGATGGCTCCAGTCGTCGTCCACAGGCGCGTCGACGTGCGGCGCATCGTCGATCACCGGCCCGTCGAGGTGCAGCGACAGGTCGTCGACGCCCGCCACCGTTGGAACGTCCGCGTCGGTGCCGGCATCGAGCCCCGGCTGCGGGGCGGCCCCGTCGTCCTGGGGTTCCTGGACCAGATTCGCGGCGACGGTGTGCACCTGATCGAGCGTGTCCGCGGGCACGTTGGCGTCGAATGCGTCGAACGCGGCGGTTGCCGCACCACTCGACCACACGTTGCCCGAAGGATCGTCGGCCAGGTGTTCGGAGCCGGTGCTTGGCACCGCCATCGGCAGCGATTCCGCAACAACCGGAATCAGGTTGTTGACATCGACGCTGGTCACGTCCGTCAGATGGGCATCCGCGATCGCCTGCGCCGGGTTGTCGGCATAGGCTGCAGCGGCGTTGGGATCTCGCACCAGCGACATAACGAAGTCAAGTAGTTCGTTCGCCATGGAACTCCCTCCTTTCCAATGCGGTTCCCGGTTCATTGATGTTATCGACGGAGCCGGTGAGCGTGATCGGTGTGAAACCCACCTCCGCCGCGACGGCATTAGGGGACTCGGCGTTAGGGGTTTTTCGACACTAGGGGGATATCCCTCAACGGGACGTGCCGAGCCGCTAAGGTGATGAACGGCCTGGACCCGCCGGGCCGCGGCATCGGGATCCGGTAGAGGTGAAATTGAGCGACTCACTCGGGTTATCGATCGGAATGACCAACCTGGTGGCGGGCCGCTTCGGCCGCCTGCCGGTCATGCGGCGCTCCGTGCTCACCCTCTTTGATGGTCGCGCCCCGGAAGTCGGCGTGCCCGGCGAGAACACCAGGCTGAACGCGCCCGGCCTGGTGCTGAGCGGATTTGTCGAGCGAGTTGGCGACCCCGTGCCGCTGGTCGCGGCCGACGGCTCCTCGCATCGCGGCGAACTGGTGCTCGTCGAAGCCCTTGACGCGATGGCGCGCACTGTCGGCGGCGGCGCCCCGATCGCTATCGCCGTTCCGGCTCACTGGGGACCGGCAACGGTCGGGGCGCTGCGGGGAGCACTGCGCACCAAGCCGAGCCTTTCGCCGAACGGCGTGCCCGCCGCGCTCGTACCGGATTCGGTCGCCGCACTGGCGGCGCTGCAGGCCGCGCCGGGGCTGCCGTCGGATGGCGTTGTCGTGCTATGTGATTTCGGCGGCAGCGGAACCAGCGTCACCCTGGCCAACGCCGGTTCGAACTTCGACGCGATCGGCGAAACCGTTCGCTACCACGACTTCTCCGGCGACCAGGTCGACCAAGCCTTGCTCAACCACGTGGTCGCCGGTATCGCCGACGCCAACAACGCCGATCCGGCCGGAACCGCCGCGGTCGGGTCGCTTGCGCGGCTGCGCGACGAGTGCCGACAGGCCAAGGAACGGTTGTCCGCAGAAACCGCGACCGCGATACCCGCCGAGCTGCCCGGGTTCCATTCGGACATCCGGGTGACCCGCACCGAACTGCAGAACCTCATCGCCGGACCGCTCGCGGGTCTGCTCAACACGGTCGACGAACTGCTGCAGCGCAACAACATTCCGGTTGCCAGTGTCTCCGCGGTTGCGACCGTCGGCGGCGGCGCGAATATCCCGCTGGTCACCCAGCAGCTGTCCGAACGCCTGCGGGCCCCGGTGGTCACCACACCGCAGTCCCAGTTGAACGTGGCGGCCGGCGCCGCGTTGATGGCCGACAACGCCGACGCGGCAACCGGCATGGCATCGACTGCGGATGTGCCGACGGGCATGGCGGCTGCGGGCTGGGCCGCAGGCGCGGCCGGACTGGCCGCGGGCGAATCGGCCTCCGACGGCGCCGCGTCGGCGACCTTCCGCGCGCTGGCGTGGTCGCAGGACGACGCGCCCGCAGACGAACCCGTCCCGTACTCGGGTGAGGACTACACCTTCGAGCACGGCGCGACCGACGCCCGCCCGCCGATCGCATTCGCGCCCGAGGAAACCGGGTACGTAACCGAACCAGGGCCATTGCCGTGGTACAAGCGGCCGCCCATCCTGTTCGGTGCGGCGGCCGTGGCGGCGCTTCTGGCGATCGGCGGGCTCGCGATCACGCTCACCGGCACCAGCGCCAATACCGGTCCCGTCACCGAGACAGCCACGCATGTCGAAACCGGGCCATCTCCACAGCCGCCACCGACTCCACAACCGTCGCAGACGATTACGGTCACCGGCAACGACGGCCGGCCGAGCACCACCGTTGTGCCACCCCCACCGCCGCCGCCCACCACGACCGCCACAACCACGCAGCCGACCACCACCACAACTGCACCAACGACAACGACCACCACGCAGCCGACCACAACCACCACGCAGCCGACCACCACACCGCCGACCACAACCACGCAACCGGTTACCACCACTCAGCCCGTCACCACCACTCAGCCAGCTACGACGACGGCCGCTGCATTGGCCCCCGCGACGACGACGGCGGCCGCGTTGAATCCGAACACCCAGGTTCCGCAGGTCACGGTCACCGCCCCAGCCAGGCCGTGACCCATGGCAACACCGGCGCCCGAACCGCTGGCGGACATCCCGCCGGCCGCACGTGACGCCGTCGCTTCGCTGACCGCCGAGCCGACGGCCCCGGTCAAGATCTTGGTGTCCGGCGGCATCGGCACCGGTAAGAGTTCCGTTCTCGCACCGATTCGCTCCGCCCTGCGGGCCGCCGGCGTCGCGGTGCTGACCAGACCGCCGCGCGACGGCGACGATCCCACCGCGGCGGTGGTCATCGACGACGCCCATTTGCTCGACGACGACGAGCTCGGTGAGCTCATCGAGCGGGTCGCCGATCCCGCGTCGACGGTCGTCGTTGCCGCCGAACCACTCGCCCAGCGCCTGTCGCTGCGCGCATTGTCCACCGCCATGGAGCGCGAGAACCCCGTCGTGCTGTTGGGCGCACTGACGCCCGCGGAGGTGGGCCGGAACACGGCCGAAACCCTCGGCGCCGCGCCGTCTTCCGAGATCGTACGGTCTCTGATGGTGGCGACGGCCGGCCTGCCGTTCCTGTTGCGGCCGGCGATCGCCGCGGCGGGCGCACCCGATGGAGAGGCGCCCGGCGCTGCGATCGCATCGGCGGCCAGGTTCGCGTTGATCGAACGACTGCGCCGCCTCGAAGAACCCGTCCTCGACACACTTCTCATATCGTCGCTGAGCCCCGAGCTCGGACCCGACGACGTCGCCGCGGCGCTACGGATAGGCGCCGACGAGGCCCAGGCACTGGTCGATCGCGCCCGCGCCAGCGGGCTGATCGAACCGTCGCACAACCACGCGTTCCTGCGATCCGTTCATAACTGCATAGCTCAGATAATCGGCACCGCGCGACACCACGACACCGAGATCTCGTTGCTCGTCTCGCAGATCGAATTATCAACGCTCTCAGGTGATCTTGCGCTGAGAATGGCTGAGCACGGGCTGCGCGACGACCGACTCGCCGCCGCGCTGGCCGACCTGGCGTCTCGCAGCCACGACCTGCCAATCCGAGCGGCGCGGCTGTATCGCGCCGCGGCTGACGCCGGAGCGACAGCGCTCAGCGCGCGGCTGGCCGACGCGCTCGCGCTGACCGGTGACTTCGCCACGGCAAGCCGGTTGGCCGACCAGCTGCTCGGCTCCGACGACGCCGCCGAACGGGCGGCCGCGGTCAGGGTGGCCGCCAGCGTCGCCGTGCACGACGGCAACGTGGCCCACGCCGCCGAGCTGTTCCGGTGGCTCGGCCCATGCCCGGACGCGTTCGTCAGCGCGGCGGGCGCGATCGTTGCGATCGCCGCGGGCGACCCGCAGGCCGCGCGTGCGGCACTGGGCACCGAGAGTGCGGGTCCTCCGACCTCGACCGCGCGTGCCGCCCGCAGCCTGGCCGAGGGACTACTGCTTTCTCTCGACCAGCCGTTCCCGGTCGCCGTCGCACGGTTGGGTCAGTCGATCTCCACCGAGCCGCAATCTGCCGGCGTCTCCCCGGACACTCCGGCGGCGCTTGTGACCCTTGCCGCACTGCACGGCGGCGACCCGGTTCGCGCGCGCAGCGTGATCGGGCGGGCGGTGCGCGGCGGCAGCCAGACGAGCGCCGCGGACGAGCCGTTTGTTTCCCACCGGCACCGACTGCTGCTCGGCTGGGTGCGGATGCAGGACGGGCAGCTGCCCGCGGCCACCGCCGATGTCGCGTCCCTCGCCGATGTGACACTTCATCGCAGGGACGCACTGTGGGCTGCGGCGCTGCAGACGGCCATCGCCCGTCGCAGCGGCGACACCGGCGCGGTGCAGAAGCATTGGTATGCGGCGATGGAGGTGCTCGCCGAATACTCCATGGATCTGTTCTCGCTGCTGCCGCTCGGGGAGCTGTGGGTGGCCGCCGCGCGGATGCGTCAGGTGGACCGGTTACAGCACACGCTGGCCGAGGCGTTCGGACTGCTGGAGTCTCTTGGTAATCCCGTGCTCTGGTCGGTGCCGTTGCACTGGGCGGGGGTGCACGCCGGGATCCTGGCGAACTCGCCGGAGGCAGTGGCCCCTCACGGCCAGGCGTTGACGGCTGCCGCGGCCCACAGCGCGTTCGCGAAGGCGTTGGCCAACGCGGGCCGCACCTGGTTGCGGGTGCTGGCCAATCAAGTTGACATCGACGAAGTCGCAACGGCGGCACGCGGTTTGTCGCAGTTCGGCCTGACGTCGGATGCCACAAGGCTGGCCAGCCAGGCTGCGCTGCAGACCCCCGACGGTCGGGTGTCGGGGGCGATGCTGCAGCTGGCCCGTGACCTCAAGCAGACCGCCGCGCTCGATCAAGCACCGGGGCCCGAGCCAGTGGCCGCCGAGACGCCAAGCACCGGCCAGTCGCGTCCCGCGTCGTCGCGGCTGTCCGACCGCGAACGTGAGGTCGCCGAACTTCTGCTGCTGGGCATGCCCTATCGCGACATCGGCAGCCAACTCTTCATTTCGGCGAAGACCGTCGAGCACCATGTGGCGCGGATCCGCCGCCGGCTCGGTGCCGAATCCCGCTCGGAGATGCTGTCGATGTTGCGTGCGATGCTGGCGCCGCACAGCTAATCCCCCCGCAACGGCGGAACCGGAACCGGAGGCGCCAAGACGGCCCCGAAGCCGAGTTAGGGCAGCCTTCGTAGCGGCGTTTCCCCGCAAGATGCAACTATGAGCGGGCATCGAACGAAAGTTACTGACAAGTAACATCCATTAAGTTACCCTTGAGTAACTTGGGAATCGGGAGGCACGCCGTGGAAACGCAGACGCTGATCAGGGTCACTATCGGGCTACTGATGACGGCTGTCGTGCTGGTGTTCGCTACCCGGCGCGTGCTGTGGCTCACCAACCTGATCCGCGCGGGGCAGCCGACGAGCGACGAGCGCGGGCGCACGGACCACCCCGGCACCCGCATCACCACACAGATCAAAGAGGTGTTCGGGCAAACCCGGCTGCTGAAGTGGTCGATCCACGGCCTCGCCCACTTCTTCACCATGTGGGGCTTCTTTATCCTCATCACGGTCTACCTCGAGGCGTACGGCACGCTGTTCCAGCCCAATTTCCACATCCCCCTGGTAGGGCGCTGGAACATGCTGGGATTCCTGCAGGACTTCATCGCTCTTGCGGTGCTGGCAGGGATCATCACGTTCGCGATCATCCGGCTGCGGACCGAGCCCAAGGAGCACGGACGCTCGTCGCGCTTCTACGGCTCGCACACCGGTGGCGCCTGGCTGATCCTGTTCATGATCTTCCTCGTCATCTTCAGCTATGCGTTCTTCCGCGGTGCCGCCGTCAACACCGGAAACTTTCCGTACGGCTCGGGCGCGTTCTTCTCACACGGCATGGGCGCCGCGCTGGCCCCGCTGGGCCACACCGCCAACGAGTGGATCGAGACGATCGCGCTGCTGGCCCACATCGCGGTCGCGCTGGTGTTCCTGCTGATCGTGCTGCACTCCAAGCACCTGCACATTTTCCTTGCGCCGATCAACGTCACGTTCAAGCGGCTGCCCGACGGCCTTGGCCCGCTGCTGCCAATGGAGTCCAAGGGCGAGCCGATCGACTTCGAGGATCCCGCCGAGGACGCGGTGTTCGGCCGAGGCAAGATCGAGGACTTCACCTGGAAGGGTTACCTCGACTTCACCACGTGTACCGAATGCGGACGCTGCCAGTCGCAGTGCCCGGCGTGGAACACCGGAAAGCCGTTGTCCCCCAAGCTCGTGATCATGGACCTTCGCGACCACATGTTCGCCAAGGCGCCATACATCCTGGGCGACAAGGACATTCCCGGCGAAGACGGCGGGTTCATCGAGACCAAGCACGACGAGGAGCACCAAGTGCCCGAATCCGGCTTCGGCCGGGTGCCCGCCGACAGCCCGCAGCAGGCCACCCGTCCACTGGTCGGCACCGCCGAGCAGGGTGGTGTGATCGACCCCGACGTGCTGTGGTCCTGCACGACGTGCGGCGCCTGCGTCGAGCAGTGCCCGGTGGACATCGAGCACATCGACCACATCGTCGACATGCGCCGCTACCAGGTGATGATGGAGTCCGAGTTCCCCTCCGAGCTCGGTGTGCTATTCAAAAACCTTGAGACCAAGGGCAATCCGTGGGGTCAGAATGCCAAGGACCGCACCAACTGGATCGACGAGGTCGACTTCGACGTGCCCGTCTACGGCAAGGACGTCGACAGCTTCGAGGGCTACGAGTACCTGTTCTGGGTCGGCTGCGCCGGTGCGTACGAGGACCGCGCGAAGAAGACCACCAAGGCCGTCGCCGAATTGCTGGCCATCGCCGGGGTGAAGTATCTCGTGCTCGGCGAGGGCGAGACCTGTAACGGCGATTCGGCCCGCCGCTCCGGCAACGAGTTCCTGTTCCAACAGCTGGCCGCGCAGAACGTCGAAACCCTCAACGATCTCTTCTCCGGTGTGGAGCGGGTGGACCGCAAGGTCGTCGTCACCTGCCCACACTGCTTCAACACGCTGGGCCGCGAGTACCCGCAGGTGGGTGGCACCTACACCGTGCTGCACCACACCCAGCTGCTGAACCGGCTGATCCGCGACAAGAAACTCGTTCCCGTCAAGCCCGTCGGCGGCGGTGAAGAGGTCACCTACCACGACCCGTGCTACCTGGGTCGCCACAACAAGGTCTACGAGGCACCGCGTGAGCTGATCGAGGCGTCGCGCGCCAAGCTGACCGAGATGCCCCGCCACGCCGACCGCGGCCTGTGCTGTGGAGCGGGCGGCGCCCGGATGTGGATGGAAGAGCACATCGGCAAGCGCGTCAATCACGAGCGCGTCGAAGAGGCGCTCGACACCGGTGCCTCCACGATCGCGACCGGCTGCCCGTTCTGCCGCGTGATGATCACCGACGGTGTTGACGACGTCGCCGCGGCCAATGACATACCAAAGGCCGAGGTGCTCGACGTCGCACAGCTGTTGTTGGGGTCGCTGGACACTAGCTCGGTGACGCTGCCCGCCAAGGGCGCCGCCGCCGAGGCCCGCGCGGAAACGGCCGAACCGGTCGAACCGGCCGAACCGGTCGAATCGGTCGCGCCGGTCGAAACGGCCGAACCGGAGCCGAAGGCCGCCCCGGCCCCTGCCGCCGAGAAGCCCGCTGCCCCGGCACCCGTCAAGGGCCTTGGCATCGCCGGCGGCGCCAAGCGTCCCGGCGCCAAGAAGGCAACGGCGCCAACAGCTTCGACGGCGGCGGAGCCTGCGGTGACGGCCGCCGAGCCTGCGGTGAAGGGCCTCGGCATCGCCGCGGGTGCGCGCCGGCCCGGCTCCAAGAAGCCTTCGGCGGCTGAGCCGCCCAAACCAGCCTCGGCGGCCGAGCCGGAGCAGGAGGCCCGCGCCGAACCCTCTTCCGATGGCAACGGCGAGACGCCCGCACCACCGGCGAAGGGGCTTGGTATCGCCAAGGGCGCCCGCCCGCCGGGCAGGCGATAACCAGCGCTTTTACAAAATAATTCGACGGCAATGAGACCATGGTGGACGTGACTACCCACCAGCTGCCGTGGCATGGCACCGGCCATCATCAGCGGCAGCGGACGTTCACGCAGTCGTCCAAGCTGCAGGACGTCCTGTACGAGATCCGCGGCCCCGTGCACGAGCACGCGTCGCGGCTGGAGGGCGAGGGTCATCGGATCCTGAAGCTGAATATCGGCAACCCCGCACCGTTCGGGTTCGAAGCGCCCGATGTGATCATGCGCGACATCATTCAGGCGCTGCCCTATGCGCAGGGCTACTCCGACTCCAAGGGCATCCTGCCGGCGCGGCGTGCGGTGGTCACCCGCTATGAACTCGTCGAGGGCTTCCCGCGGTTCGACGTGGACGACGTCTATCTCGGCAACGGCGCCTCCGAGTTGATCCAAATGACCTTGCAGGCACTGCTGGACAACGGCGATCAGGTGTTGATTCCTGCCCCGGACTATCCGCTGTGGACGGCCTGCACCTCGCTGGCGGGTGGCACGCCGGTGCATTACATGTGCGACGAGACCCAGGGCTGGATGCCTGACATCGCCGATCTGGAGTCGAAGATCACCGACCGCACGAAGGCGATCGTGGTGATCAACCCGAACAACCCAACCGGCGCGGTGTACACGCGTGAAATCCTCACCCAGATGGCCGATCTGGCCCGCAAGTATCAGCTGTTGCTGTTGGCCGATGAGATCTACGACAAGATCCTCTACGACGACGCCAAGCACGTTGCGGTGGCCTCGGTGGCGCCGGACGTGCTGACGCTGACCTTCAACGGGTTGTCCAAGGCGTATCGGGTCGCGGGTTACCGGTCGGGGTGGCTGGCGATCACGGGACCAAAAGACCACGCCGCCAGTTTCATCGAGGGCATCAGCCTTCTGGCCAATATGCGGCTGTGCCCCAATGTCCCTGCGCAGCATGCGATCCAGGTCGCCCTGGGCGGGCATCAAAGCATCGAGGATCTGGTCCTGCCCGGAGGCAGGTTGCTCGAACAGCGCGACCTGGCGTGGACCAAGCTCAACGAAATCCCCGGGGTGTCGTGCGTGAAGCCGGCGGGGGCGCTGTATACGTTCCCGCGACTGGACCCCGAGGTCTACGAGATCGACGACGACGAGCAGTTGGTGCTCGATCTGCTGCTGCAGGAGAAGATCCTGGTCACCCAGGGCACCGGCTTCAACTGGCCCACACCGGATCACCTGCGCATCGTCACCCTGCCCTGGGCCCGCGACCTGGCCAACGCCATCGAACGGCTGGGCAATTTCCTGTCCAGCTACCGCCCGTGAAGCGGCGCGCATCTCTCGTCGGTCAATAGGACGAGTCATCGTTCCACGACCCATGACCCCGCAGCTTGCGCGTCTACCCTGTTGCGCGTGACCCACTCGCACTCGCTGCATGGCGCTGCCCCGCTGGGCCCGATGGCCGCCAAAATCGTGGTCGGACTGCTGATCGCCATCGGCGTTGCCGTTCTTGCCGCCGCGGTGTGGTTGTGGCCCAGCCAGCAGAAGGTCGACATCCCGCTGCCGTTCCAGAACGCCGCCGGCGGCGCGGTGACAACCGAAACCGGACATGTGCTGTCCGGCCGGACCGCCCCGTGCGGCAGCCCGTCGGCGGGCGCGGTGCTCACCGCCGATCCAATGCAGGCCCAGGGCGGGGGCGCGCAATGCATTCAGACGCTGGTGGCGATCGACTCCGGGCCCAACAAGGGCGCCAACACGCTGCTGGAGTTCAGCGGCGGGCCGGGCCAGCCGCATCTCGCCGTCGGGGACCACATCCGGCTCAGCCGTCAGGTCGACCAGGCGGGCACGACAACCTATGCGTTCTACGATTTCGAACGGACGTGGCCGCTGGTCGCGCTGGCCGCCGTGTTCGCCGTTGTCATCGTCGCGGTCGCCGGGTGGCGCGGGCTGCGGGCGCTGATCGGCATCGTGGTCGCGTTCGTCGTGCTTGTGGTGTTTCTGTTGCCCGCGTTGCGGGACGGTGCCGCGGCCATCCCGGTCGCGCTCGTCGCATCCGCGGCGATCCTGTATGCGGTGATCTACCTTGCACACGGCGTGAGCCTGCGTACCAGCGCGGCGCTGCTAGGGACGCTGGCCGCACTGCTGCTGGCGGCGCTGTTGTCGTGGGGCGCAATCGAATTGGCGCATCTCACGGGATTGTCCGAGGACCAGAATAACGAAGTGGCCGCTTATCTTGGCAACGTGTCCATCACCGGCCTGCTACTGGCTGGGTTCATCATCGGCTCGCTTGGTGTGCTGAACGACGTCACCGTCACACAAGCCTCCACGGTGTTCGAGCTGGCCGAGGTCGGAGGTGCCTCGCGGCGGGCCATCTTCCTTGGCGCGATGCGGGTGGGCAGCGATCACATCGCCAGCACCGTCTACACGCTGGTGCTGGCTTACGCGGGCAGCGCGTTGCCGTTGCTGCTGTTGTTCAGCGTCGCGAACCGCTCGCTCGGTGACGTGCTGACCAGCGAGAGCGTGGCGATTGAGGTCGCCAGGTCCGCGGTGGGCGGAATCGCGCTGGCCCTATCCGTGCCGTTGACGACGGCGATCGCTGCGGTGCTGGCGACTCCGCACGCCGCTACCGCTCCAGCAGCTCCAGCAGGTAGGCGCCGTAGCCCGACTTGAGCAGGGCGTTGCCGCGGGCGGCCAGCTGGTCGTCGTCGATGAAACCCACTCGCCAGGCGACCTCCTCGGGCACGCTGATCTTCAGCCCCTGTCTGCGCTCGATGGTGCGGACGTAGTCGCTTGCGTCCAGCAGAGAGTCGAATGTACCGGTGTCCAGCCACGCCGTGCCGCGGGCCAGCACTTCGACCGACAGCCGGCCCTGGTTGAGGTAGATCTGGTTGATGTCGGTGATCTCGTACTCGCCGCGTGCCGACGGTTTCAGCGACCGTGCGATCTCGACGACGTCGTTGTCGTAGAAGTACAGCCCCGGCACCGCATAGTGCGACTTCGGCGTGGCCGGCTTCTCCTCAATGGACAGCGCCATGCCATCGGCGCCGAACTCCACAACACCGTACGCCGACGGATTGGCCACCCAGTACGCGAAAATCGCACCACCACTGATGTTTTGAAATCGACTCAGGCGGGTGCCCAGGCCAGAACCGTAGAAGATGTTGTCGCCCAACACTAGTGCCACCGAATCAGTTCCGATGTGCTGCGCGCCGATCACGAACGCCTGCGCCAAACCGTCGGGGCGATCCTGCACCGCATAGCCGAGATCGATGCCGAAATTTGAACCGTCGCCCAGCAATCGGTGAAATCCGGCGGCGTCTTCGGGGGTGGTGATCACCTGGACGTCGCGGATGCCGGCCATCATCAGGGTGGACAGCGGGTAGTAGACCATAGGTTTGTCGTAGACGGGCACCAGCTGCTTGCTCACGCCCATGGTGATCGGGTACAGCCGGGTGCCCGATCCGCCGGCCAGGATGATGCCGCGCATCAGCCCGCGCTGTCCTTGTCGGTGAGTTCGGTCGCGGCCATCGCCGAGGCGAGATCGTGGTGCCGGAATATCGAGGTGACGTGGTCGCGCACCACCCGGAACGCGGCTGCGGCGGTGGTCGAGCCCGCCGATGTTGTGATCTGCTGCTCGACAACGACGACGCCGTCGTGCACGAACATCCGCCCCGGCTCGGCCTTGATGCCTGCCGACTGAGCCCAGTCGAGCAGCGCCGCGTGGCCCTGCGCGGCACCCGATGCGTCACCGACCTCGATGTCGTCGCTGGACAATGCGACCAGGGTGGCGTAATCCTGCTGGTTCAGCGCGTCGTGCCAGGCGAGTACGGTGGCGATCTCCGAAGTGGTCATGGTCGAGAAATTACGCCACTCAGAACGGCGTGCGCTCCAACCAACCGTCCCATACGGCGTTGTCTCCGAACACCTCGATGCCGGACTGGCCGACGGTACGTCTCCGCACGATCGCCAGGAACAGATCCTTGACCGGTCCGCGCAGCGCGGCGTCGCCCTTGCCGTGGGCATAGAACCAGGAGATGCCGCCCTCGGCGTCGCTGGTGATCGTCCACTCACCGGTCGGGCCGAGGCCGCCGTCGGTGGCGTGCAGGTGCAGTGTGCGTCCCCAGTCCAGTGGCGGCGACTGCGGTTTGGCTTCAACAGAAACGCGCTCGAGCCATTCGCTTATGCCATCGGCGGCCAGCTCCGGCGACAGGTCGAAGTCCGCGCCGGTCGCGATGGCGGCATCGGCGCGGTGCACGGTCGCTTCGTGCAACCGTCGGCGGATCCACCACCCCGCCGGTCGCGGACCGAGGAAGGTCCATACCCGACACACGGGGCCGACCCGGTCGACCGCATCCAGGACGAGTTGCGCGCTGGCGTTCAGCCAGTCGATGGCGGCGTCGGGGTCGTCGGGCGGCTTGCCGTCGCGCACCTCGCGCGGATCGAGCATGTCGGATCGGCGCTCGGCGATGATCTGTGCTGACCATCGGTTTCCCCGCCCGACGTGGCGGAACAACTGGCGCAGCGTCCAGTCGGGGCAGGTCAGTACCGGGGTTGACGGGTCCGCACCGCGGATCAGCTCGCCGAAGGCCCGGGTCTGGTCGAGCAGCGCCGCTCGGAAATCCACGTCATCAACCTACAGCGGCGCGCGCCTTGCCGAGCGTGATCGGCAACGAGGACCAGCCGCGCAGCACCCTGGTGTCGCGCCGGCTGCCGCCACCGGCCAACTTCGCGTCCGGAAAGCGCTCGAAGAACGTGCGCAGGCCGACTTCGCCTTCCGCGCGCGCCAGCGCGGCACCGAGGCAGAAGTGCCGGCCACCCGAGAACGACAGATGCTTGCCCGCGTTCTCGCGGTCGATGTCGAACCGGTGCGGATCGTCAAACACCTTCGGGTCCCGGTTGGCACCGGCCAGATAAACGATGATGCCTTCGCCGCGCGCGACGAGTGTGCCCGCAACCTCGGTGTCTTTTCGGGCCAGCCGCGCACTGAGCTGAACCGGTGGGTCCAACCGCAGGATCTCCTCGACGGCGTTGGGCCACAGCACTGGACGGGCCGATAGCGTCTCGAGGTGCCCGGGCGTGTCGAGCAGCATCCGAATTCCGTTGCCCAGCAGATTGACCGTCGTCTCGAAGCCGGCGGCTAGCACGAGTCCGGCGGTGGCTAGCAGCTCGTGGTCGCTCAGGTGTACACCCTCGTCGGATGCCGCTATCAGCTGGCTCAGGAGGTCGTCGCCGGGGTTGCGCCGCAGCTGCTGCATGTGGTTGGCCAGCCAGGTAGTGAAGCCTTCGATGCCGCGGTAGACCTGCCGATACTGTCGCCACGTCAGGCCGATGTCCAGGCTGGCCGCGCCCATCTCACCGAATTCCAGGATGCGCGGCCGAGCGTCGTCGGGCACGCCGAGGATGTCGCTGATCACGGCGACCGGGAGCTCCGAGCAGTAGCGCTCGACCACGTCCACCGTGCCAGCGGCGTCGGCGAGACCATCCAGAAGCGAGTTCGCGGTGTCCTGTACCCGTTCCCGCAGCGCGGCGACCGCGCGCGTGGTGAACACCGACGACACCAGCTTGCGGTAGCGCGTGTGCTCGGGCGGCTCGACCGACAGCATGGAAGGCGGTTCCAGAGGGTGCAGCAGACCGGTCTTGGTGCGGTCTGCCACCCATTGGAGCGGTTTGGGCAGGTTTGACCCCATCGCGATGACACCGAAGTCGTCGGACCGGAGCAGGTCGTAGGCGATCTTGTGATCGACGGTGATGTAGACGGCACGGCACTTGACGATCGGGCCCAGTGCCCGCAGTTCCTCGGTGAACTCGACGGGATTGCGTCGCACAGCAGGGTCGGCGATCAACCGACCTTGAGGGTCGCCGTTACGGGCGAGAAGCTTGGAGGCCCCGCGGACGAAGCCGTGTATGGCCAGCCACCTGATCCTTTGCCGAACTGGACCTTGCATCGTCACTCCAACCGAATTGCGGTTCGGTAATGTGATCGGAGCTTACCGAATTAGTATTCGGTATGACAAGGACGCGGATACCGGCCGAAGAACGACGGGCCCGCATCCTCGATGCGGCCGTCGAGGTGTTCGCGGAACACGGCTACGAGGCGAAGGTGCAGGACATCGCCGCGCGCGCCGGGGTGGTGCCATCGGTGCTCTACGACCATTTCGCCTCCAAACGCGAACTGCACATCGTGCTGCTGGAGCTACACGCCGAGCAGTTGAGGGAGCGCTCGCTTCGCCGCCTCGAGGGCGCCACGGTGGAGGAGTTGCTCCATGCGAGCATCGCGAGCTATTTCGAGTTCGTGGAGGAGGATCCGTTCATCTGGCGCTTCCTGCACCGGGATCCCCCGGCTGACCCGGAGACCGCGGCCGTATGTCAAGAGATCGCCGATCGCGGCACCGAAGCCATCGCCGAGCTCATCCGATTCGGCGCCGCCGACGCCCAAGCGGTGAACGGCATTGCCGTCGATGACGCGGCGTGGATCCTGGCCCGCGCAACACAATATGCGAACCACGGCGTGGCAACTTGGTGGTACGAGAACCGCGAGGTGCCACGCGAGCGCGTCGTCGAACTCGTCTTCATGCTGCTGTGGCAGGGCTTCGACGGAATGCTCAAGCAGGCGTCTGCTGGCTGACTCTCTCCACGCTCCTGCCCAGCGCGTATACCCGCCAACCGGCTCGGCTCCACCGGTCGAAATCCAGGCAATTGCGGCCGTCGACAACGACTTTGGCGCGCACCGTGCCTACGAGTTGGTCGGGGTCCATTTCGACGAACTCGCGCCATTCGGTCAGCACCAGCACGGCGTCGGCGCGTTCGCACGCCTCGACGACCGACGTCGAGTAGTTCAGGGTGGGGAACAGACGCCTGGAGTTCTCGATCGCCTTCGGGTCATAGACGTTGACGGTTGCGCCGTTGAGCTGCAGCATGCCAGCGACATTGAGCGCAGGCGAGTCACGGACGTCGTCGGACTCGGGCTTGAACGCGGCGCCCAGGACCGCGACGTTGGCACCCAGCAGCGAGCCGCCGCAGGCCTTGGTGGCCAGCTCCACCATGCGGGTTCGCCGGCGCATGTTGATGCTGTCGACTTCGCGCAGGAACGTCAGCGCGTGGTTGGCGCCCAGCTCGCCGGCCCGGGCCATGAACGCGCGAATGTCCTTGGGCAGGCAGCCGCCACCGAATCCGAGCCCGGCGTTGAGGAAGCGACGCCCGATGCGCGGGTCGTATCCCAGTGCGTCTGCCAGGAGGGTGACGTCGGCATCGACGGCCTCGCACACCTCGGAGATCGCGTTGATGAACGAAATCTTGGTGGCCAGAAAGGCGTTCGCGGACACCTTGACGAGCTCGGCGGTCTGCAAATCGGTTACGAGAAACGGCACGCCCTCATCCAGAAGCGCGCCGTAGAGTTCGCGGATCGCGGGTTCGGCGCGAACCGAATTACGTTGCACGCCAAGTACAATGCGGTCGGGATGCAGGGTGTCGTGAATGGCGAAGCCCTCGCGAAGGAACTCGGGGTTCCAAGCCACCTCGACGTCGACACCGTTCGGCGCCAACGTGCGGGCCCGTTCGCCGAGTTCGGCGGCCGTGCCGACCGGCACCGTCGACTTCCCGACGATCACTGCGGAGCGGCGCAACCGGGGCACCAGCGTGTCGATGACAGCGCTCACGTGGCGCAGGTCGGCACCGTACTCGCCCTTCTTCTGCGGGGTCCCCACGCCGAGGAAATGCACGTCGGCGAATTCCGCCGCGTCGTCGTAGTCGGTGGTGAAACGCAACCGACCGGCAGCGAGGTTGTCGCCCAACATCTTTCGTAGGCCCGGCTCATAGAACGGAATGTCCCCGGCCGCCAGCTTGGCGACCTTACCCGGATCGATGTCGACGCCGACCACCTCGTGCCCGAGTTCGGCCATCCCTGCGGCATGCGTAGCGCCGAGATAACCCGTGCCGAAGACGGTGCATCGCATACTGCCTCTATATGCAGCAGGGATGAGCTAACCGCTACGCGACACTGAGCGGGAGGCCAACGGAAGGTAACGAATGGTATTCGGGGACTGAAGCTCAGTGGCGGCCGAATCCACCACCGCCACCGCTGCAGAAGATGAGGAAGCAGCTGCCCGAGCCACCGCTGCCCGGGCCAGGGCCGTATGCCGGGCCGGGGGCGTATCCCGGGCCAGGGCCGTATCCCGGGCCAGGGCCGTATCCCGGGCTCCCACCGTATCCTGGGCCCCCGCTGGATCCTGGGGATTGCCACGGCGCCGGGTTGTGCTGCGGCGGAGGGTCATACGGCGAAGGCGGCTCTTGCGGCTCTGGTTGGCGCTGCCACGGCGGTCTTGGCCGCGGGTAGTAGTCGGGCGGCGGCAAGTACGGGTTGTACGCCGGCGGGTTGTACACCGGCGCCGGGAGATAGGGAACGGGCGCTGGTAAGACCTGAGCCGGAGCGGGCGGGGGCAGCTCGGGGGGCGGAGCGGGCGGCGGCGCCGCGGGCGGGGGTGCCGGTGCGGGTGCCTGCTCGACGAACACCTGCCGCGGGGGCGCCTGCGGCGTCTGTTGCACGGCGACGGGTATCGGCGGTTTGATGGTCTCCGCCGGAGGCGGCGGTGGTGGGACGGGCTGCTGCGCCTGTTGTACCGGCGGCGGCGCAATGGGGCTCGGCTCACTTGGCACGATCGCGTTCTGCTGGGGGCTGGGCCGCTGATCGACCGTCGGCCGGATGCTCACCGCAAGCGAAATCACCAGCGCCACAACGCCGACGACAAAGATTGACGTCAATGCGCTTCCGACGAGGAGGAACGGCTTGCGGCCCTCGTCGGCGATCGGCTCCAAATCGGTCTGCGCCGCGTAATCGTCGGCCAGCGCATCGGCCCCGCCGACCGGAGCCTGCTGCATTTCCGCTCCGGCGAGACCCGCTAACACGGTGCCTGCCGTCCCATCGGGATCCTGGGAGTAGGCCAGACCGACCGTGGTCGCCTCGAAGGCGGGCGCGTTGGCCGATGCCAGCGCCGCGCCGCGCGCGAGCGCGAGTTCGGGTTCGTCTGGCGCACTGACCGGCAGGCTGAGGAGGTGCTCGAGGTGCGCCTTCACCGACGACACGTCGACTCCCGAGCCAACGACGAACATGCCCTGCGGCGGGGACTCCTGGGCGTCGACGGCCGCGGCCATCTCGGTGAGCACGGCCATCGCGTCGTCGCTGTGCAGGGAACTGCTCAGCACCTTGACGACGGAACCGTCGTCGGTCTGCACCACCGACAGCGTCGCGGTGTCCCGGTCGATGAACAACAGGGCGGTGGTGGCGTAACCAACGGCCCGGCCGACGGCCTGTGCGAGCGCCCCGGCGGCGTGGCCGTCGGAGACGAGCATCACGTCGTCGATGTCACGGGCGGCCAGGGCGTCGCGCAGCGTGGAGGCTTCGGCATGGTCGCTCCACGTGACGCCGATGGACTTGAGGTGATGACCGCCCGCGGCTGCGCTCTCCTTGGTGCCAAGCACCGCCTCGACGACCTGTTCGGCCGCCCTCGACGAGGTTGCTGAGCCCTCGTTGGCCGTGATGTCGAAGGCATCGTGGTCGACGATCGCCCCGTCGGCCTTGTCCCCCTCGACCAGCACCATGCGGACCGTGGTAGGTGTCATGGACACACCTAATACGACCTCCACTGACCCCTCCAAAAGTTTGCTATACTATCTAAATCGCCGTTGGGCACTCATGCCTCACGAGCCGACAACTAGATACTTCATCGGCAGTATCAGCTTTGGCGTTACATCCAACGACATTTGCTGATGGCGCTGAAGCTCTGGCCGGACCGCGACGGCACGGGTACTCGCCGGCGCCGGTACTTAGAGACCCTACCCGGCTGAACGACAACCCGTAATGGACGGTTCAAATTCCCCTACGTTGCCCCAGGATTCAGCCTTCTTCGGCCTTCTCGGGTCGCGGGGGTCAGCTCGACTTGATGAAGTTCTGATACGAGCGCGAAGGTGTCGGACCACGCTGACCCTGGTACTTGGAGCCGGCCTGCGCGCTGCCGTAGGGATGCTCGGCTGGGCTGGTCAGCCGCAGCAGGCAGAACTGACCGATCTTCATGCCCGGCCACAGTGTGATCGGCAGGTTGGCGACGTTGGACAGCTCGAGGGTGATGTGCCCGGAGAATCCGGGGTCGATGAAGCCCGCCGTTGAGTGGGTCAGCAGGCCCAGCCGGCCAAGCGAGGACTTCCCCTCGAGCCTCCCAGCGAGGTCGTCGGGGAGCGTGCACAGCTCCAAAGTCGAGCCGAGCACGAACTCGCCGGGATGCAACACGAACGGCTCCCCCGGGTCCGGCTGCACGAGGCTGGTCAGCTCGTCCTGCTGGATGGACGGATCGATGTGTGTGTAGCGAGTGTTGTTAAAGACGCGGAACATGTTGTCGAGCCGGACGTCGACGCTCGACGGCTGCACCAGGTCGGGGTCGAAGGGATCGATGCCAAGCCGCTCGGCGGCGATTTCGGCCCGGATGTCGCGGTCGGATAGCAGCACCCGACGAGCGTAGCCGGTTGGAGTGTTAGCCTTCGTGATCAACAATGCCGATGTAGTTCAATGGCAGAACATCAGCTTCCCAAGCTGAATACGCGGGTTCGATTCCCGTCATCGGCTCCATTGTGATGTGTCAAGACATACGAATAGCTCTGAACCTGCGTTTTGGGTTCAGGGCTTTTTCTTTGGGCGTCCGGTGGGGACGTTTCGGGGTTGGTAATCCCTGGTGGGGTCGATGGTTAGCTGGCGGATGAGTTGGCCG
>DATARY010000220.1:0-6835 GCA_036263935.1 Mycobacterium sp. | reverse complement strand
ACTTCATCGTCCTCCCGCAGGCAAGGCATGGCAATGGGTGGCAGGTGTCGGCCTGACGGCAATTCAGATTCGCTGAAATCCAGTGCGCGCCTGAACAATACGTGGTTCATAAACACGCGACTAATGTGTTCTGAGTCTCGCCGACGAACTCGAGTCGGACGCGCATCACGAGGTCGGACCCGGGCCTGCTACGTCTCACGACACCAGGTGGTCATGAGCGTGGTCAGCGTCGTTTGAGTTCCTGTTGTTCGCTTATCGCGGCCGACGGCTCCCTGACCATCACGATCTCGCACGCACAGCCGGACGAAGGGCAATTCGCCCCGATCGTGCGGGCCTAATGGGGAGGCGGTGAAAGTGCCGCTGTTTCGCACCGTCAGCTGACGACAGTCTTGACGACACCGTGACGACAGTTGCTGTCCCAGCGACGCCGCCTACACGACCATTTGCGGCCGATCCTGCCTAGTTAACTTTGATCCGCGTTTGAGTGTCCCATCTGGGGCGATCGAGGTGGCGTGTTCGCACTGAGTGAGTCGAGCGCATTCCGCCGAGGACTGGCGCTACCCATACAGCACCTTGCCGAATACGACGTGCATCCCGACCAACGGCCAAATCGAATAAGCACACTCATGACATCGCCACCCCGGTCAGGCTCCAGCACGGCCGGGCCACAATGTCCGCCGGATACGTCCGGGGCATGTGACCAACCCGACGGGGTCAGGCCAGATGCCCGTATCCTTTGCGGGGCGGCAACTTGCAAGTGGGAAGGCATCCGTGGTTCAGGACAGGCAGGGTGGTCGAGGAGAGCGGCGTCCGAAGCGCCCGGCGCCGCGTTCGTCAGGACCGGGTCGCGCACGCCGCGCGCAGCCGCAGCCCGACGCCGAAGCGCCAAGCCAGGCCGCCCCGTCGATCCCCCCGGACATCGAAGCCAAACAGCTGTCACCCGAAATTCGGGGCGAACTGACGACTTTGGATCGCGCCACGGCCGATTTCGTGGCCCGGCATCTGGTCGCCGCCGGAGAACTGCTCGATGAAGATCCCGAGGCGGCACTCGCGCACGCCCGCGCCGCGCGGGCCCGCTCCGGCCGGATCGCAGCGGTCCGCGAGGCCGTTGGCATCGCGGCGTATCACTGCGGAGACTGGGCGCAGGCGCTCGCCGAACTGCGCGCGGCCCGCCGGATGGGAAGCAAGTCGTCGTTGCTGCCGCTGATCGCCGACTGCGAACGCGGCGTCGGCCGGCCCGAACGAGCCATCGAGCTGGCCCGCAGCCCCGAAGCCGCCGAGCTCACCGGCGACGACGCCGATGAGCTGCGCATTGTCGTGGCCGGTGCTCGTTCCGACCTCGGGCAGCACGAGCAGGCCCTGGCGATCCTGTCGACCCCGCAACTTGATCCGGCACGTACCGGACAGACCGCAGCCCGGCTGTTCTACGCGTACGCCGAAACGCTGCTCGCTCTGGGCCGCAACGCCGAAGCGCTGAAATCGTTCATCAACGCCGCGGCCGCCGATGTCGAGGGTGTGACCGACGCCGAAGACCGGATCACGGAGTTGGCCTGACGTGGCCGCCCTTGTGCAGGAACATGATTGCCTGCTCCTGGACCTCGACGGCACCGTCTTCCGCGGCCAACAGCCGACACCGGGCGCCGTCGAGACCCTCGAGGTTGTCCGCTCCCGCATACTTTTCGTCACCAACAATGCCTCTCGCGGACCCGCCGAGGTCGCCCAGCACCTGAGCGCCATGGGCTTCAGCGCCAAGCCCGAAGACATCGTCACCAGCGCTCAAAGCGCCGCCCGCCTGCTGCAGGAACAACTGCAGCCCGGCGCAGCGGTTCTGATCGTCGGCACCGATTCACTCGCCGCCGAAGTCAGAGTGGTCGGCCTGAAACCCGTCCGGCAGTGGGCCGATGCCCCCGTCGCGGTGGTGCAGGGCCATTCTCCGCAGACCGGCTGGACAGACCTCGCCGAAGCGGCGCTCGCCATCCGCAACGGTGCGCTGTGGGTCGCCGCCAACGTGGACAAAACGCTGCCGTCCGAGCGGGGTCTGCTGCCCGGTAATGGCTCGATGGTGGCGGCGCTGTGCACAGCCACCGATCGTGAGCCGCAGGTCGCAGGCAAGCCGGCGCCGACACTGCTGATGGATGCCTTGGCGCGGGGGCGATTTCGGTCGCCACTGGTCGTCGGCGACCGCCTCGACACCGACATCGCCGGCGCCAACGCCGCAGGCCTGCCCAGCCTGCTGGTCCTGTGCGGCGTCAGCACCGCCGACGACACCCTGCGGGCGCCGGTTGGACAGCGGCCCAACTACATCGCCGAGGACCTGCGCTCGCTGTACACCCGCGCGGACTCGCTTCGTGTCGGACCGCATCCGGCATGGCATATCGACGTCGGTCCGTCGGCGGTCACGGTGCACTCGACGGGTCGGGACCCGGGGGAGTTGTTATCGGTAGTCCGCGCCACCGCCAGCGCGGTGTGGAACGCCGGCCTCGACGGCCGGTCGTTCGAGCTCAGGGTCGGCGATGACATCGCTCGACAGGCGCTGGCGCGATGGTCCGTGCCTACCCGCCCGAATCGGCTAGCGTAAACATCGTTATGAGTACCGACCCGGACCAGATTCGTGCCCAGATTGCCGAGCTGTTGGCGGATCTGCCCGATCCCGCGGCTGAGGGTGTTGACCTCACCGATTCCGACATCGACGCCCTTGCCGCGCGGCTCGAAGAGGCACACGAGCTGCTGGTGCGAGCACTGGAATCGGTCGAGAAAGGTCCGGCGGGCGGGAGCGTTGGGGGCACCGCCCGGCCGGGCGGGAGCATTGCGACCCAGGGGATCGAAGGATGACCGCACGTGACGCGGCGCGCTCGTGTTGACGCCGAGCTGGTGCGGCGCGGGCTGGCCCGCTCCCGCCAGCAGGCAGCCGAGCTGATCGGCACCGGGCGGGTCAGCATCGACGGCATGCCGGCCGCCAAACCCGCAACGGCGATCGCAGTCAGCGCCACCATCACCGTCGAAGGCGACGAACGTTCGTGGGTGTCCCGCGGCGCGCACAAACTGATCGGTGCACTCGATGCATTCGCCCTTTCGGTGGACGGTCGGCGGTGCCTGGACGCCGGCGCGTCGACTGGTGGCTTCACCGAGGTGCTGCTCGACCGGGGCGCCCGCGAGGTCGTCGCCGCCGACGTCGGCTACGGCCAGTTGGCCTGGTCGTTGCGCAACGATCCGCGGGTGACCGTGATGGAGCGCACGAATGTGCGCGAGCTGACCGTCGACGCGATCGGCGGCCCCGTCGATCTCGTGGTGGCGGACCTTTCGTTCATCTCGCTGGCGACGGTGTTGCCCGCACTGAGCTCCTGCGCGTCGGCCGACGCCGATATCGTTCCCATGGTGAAGCCTCAGTTCGAAGTCGGTAAGGATCGCGTGGGCGCGGGCGGAGTCGTCTCGGACCCGCAACTGCGCGCCGAGGCCGTGCTGGCGGTCGCCCGGCGCGCAGCCGAACTGCATTGGCACATCGTCGACGTCACCGCAAGCCCATTGCCCGGCCCATCGGGCAACGTCGAGTACTTCCTGCACCTGCGTGCCGCCACCGACCGCGCGCTGCAGGGTGAACGGCTTGAGTACGCGGTCGGGCGAGCCGTCGCGGAGGGACCGCAATGACCTGCGAACGCACCATCCTGTTGGTGGTGCACACCGGACGCGACGAGGCCACCGAGGTGGCCCGCCGCGTGGAGAAGGTGCTCGGCGACAACGGTATTGGGCTTCGGGTGCTCTCGGCCGAGGCTGTCGACCGCGGCCCGGTGCATCTGGCGCCCGACGACATGCGCGCACTCGGGGTAGAGATCGAGGTGGTCGACGCCGACGAACGCGCCGCCGAGGGTTGCGAACTGGTCCTCGTCCTCGGCGGTGACGGAACGTTCCTGCGCGCCGCCGAATTGGCCCGAAACGTCGAAATCCCGGTTCTGGGCGTGAATCTGGGGCGCATCGGATTCCTTGCCGAAGCAGAGGCCGATTCGATCGAGAGTGTGCTCGACCATGTCGTCAAGCGCGATTACCGGGTCGAGGAACGCATGACGCTCGACGTCGCGGTACGCGCCGGTGGCCGCCTCGTGGATCGCGGCTGGGCGCTGAACGAGGCCAGCCTCGAGAAAGGGCCGCGACTCGGCGTGCTGGGCGTGGTGCTCGAAGTCGACGGGCGGCCCGTGTCGTCGTTCGGCTGCGACGGCGTGCTCGTGGCGACACCCACCGGCTCAACGGCATGGGCGTTCTCGGCCGGCGGTCCGATCGTGTGGCCGGATCTGGAAGCAATCATTGTGGTGCCGAACAACGCTCACGCGCTGTTCGCCCGGCCGATGGTCACCAGCCCGGACGCCTCGATCGCGATCGAGATCGAGGCCGACGGCCACGACGCGCTGGTGTTCTGCGACGGCCGACGCGAAATGTCGGTGCCCGCGGGTGGCCGGCTGGAAGTGACACGCTGCGGCACCCCGCTGAAATGGGTGCGCCTGGACAGCGCGCCGTTCACCGATCGATTGGTGCGCAAGTTCCGGTTGCCGGTCACGGGGTGGCGCGGACAGTAGTGCTTGCCGAGATCCGTATCGAGTCACTGGGAGCCATCGGCACCGCGACCGCCGAGTTCGACCGCGGGCTTACCGTGCTCACCGGGGAGACCGGCACCGGTAAGACCATGGTGGTCACCGGTCTGCACCTGCTCGGCGGCGCCCGCGCCGACGCCACCCGGGTGCGCTCGGGAGCCGACCGCGCCGTTGTCGAAGGCCGTTTCACCACAACCGAACTCGGCGACGAGGTGACAAGTCAGGTCAACGGGATCCTCGACTCGTCGGGCGCGGACCGCGACGACGACGGCAGTGTCATCGCCGCCCGCGCGGTCAGCCGCGACGGACCGTCGCGCGCTTACCTCGGCGGGCGAAGCGTGCCTGCGAAGGCATTGAGCAACTTCACCACCGAATTGCTGACCCTGCACGGCCAGAACGACCAATTACGGCTGATGCGGCCCGACGAACAGCGCGCCGCCCTTGACCGCTTCGCCGATGTCGAACGGCAACTCAAGCGCTACCGCACGCTGCGCGACGAGTGGCTGACCGCTCGCCGCGACCTGGCCGACCGCACGCAGCGGGCTCGCGAGCTGGCCCAGGAAGCCGACCGACTCAAGTTTGGGCTCAACGAGATCGACACTATCGCACCGCAACCAGGAGAGGATGACGCGCTCGTCGACGACATCCGCCGGTTGTCCGAACTGGACGCGCTGCGAGAAGCCGCCCAAACGGCACGGATCGCCTTATCCGGCGACGATGACCTTGATGCCTCCTCGGCGGCCAGCGGTGTCGGGCAGGCGAAGTCGGCGCTCGAGGCCACCGATGATTCCGCCCTGCAAGCGCTGGCCGGGCAACTCGCCGAGGTCCTGGTGGTGATCTCCGATGTGGCAACTGAGCTTGGCGACTATCTGAGCGAATTACCCAGTGATGCAAGCACATTGGAAACCAAACTGGCGCGGCAAAGTGAGCTGCGCACCCTGACGCGTAAGTACGCCGCCGACATCGACGGCGTACTGCAATGGGCCGGCGAGTCACGCGAACGCCTGGTTCAGCTGGATGTGTCCGAAGAGACCCTCGCCGGCCTCGAGCGCCGGGTTGACGAACTGCAGACCGAAGTTGTCGTCGCGGCAACCGAACTGACGAAGGCGCGAACCAAATCCGCCAAGGGTCTCGCCAAGGCGATCACCGCCGAACTCTCCGGACTGGCGATGGCCGATGCCGAATTCACCGTTTCGGTAACCCCTCTGCCGGCCAGGGCCGACGATTCGGCGCCCGTCACCTTGCCGTCCGGGGTGACAGTCCATGCCGGCCACGACGGTGTCGATGCGGTCGAGTTCGGATTCGCTGCGCATCGCGGCACCGACGTGTTGCCCCTGAACAAGAGCGCGTCCGGCGGCGAACTGTCGCGCGTCATGCTCGCCCTTGAGGTGGTGCTGGCCGCGTCGGCGGAAGGCACGACAATGGTCTTCGACGAGGTCGACGCGGGCGTGGGTGGTCGCGCCGCGGTGCAGATCGGCCGGCGCCTGGCCCGCCTCGCGCGCACCCACCAGGTCATCGTCGTCACCCACCTGCCTCAGGTCGCGGCCTACGCCGACGTCCACTTGGTCGTCGACGGCGGTGGTCGCGACAAGCCCAGCGGGGTGCGCCGCGTCGGCGACGACGACCGGGTCGCCGAACTGGCGCGGATGCTGGCCGGGCTGGGCGAATCCGACAGCGGCCGGGCGCACGCCCGTGAGCTGCTCGACGCAGCCCAAAATGACCGCGCACAGGCCTCCTGAGCCCGTGTGACAGGTGTGACAAAAGATAACTTCTGAGGCTGATGATACGGCGCGCCTCCGACGGATATCCGCAGTTCCTCGGCAGAATCGCGGCATGAAGATGTCAGCGCTGCTATCCCGTAATGCCGGCTCACGGCCGGGCATCATCGGTACGGCCCGGGTGGACCGCGACATCGATCGGCTGCTACAGCGTGTCGGCCCCGGCGACATCGCCGTCATCGATGCGCTCGACCTCGACCGGATCACCGCCGATGCGCTCGTCGAGGCCGACATCGCGGCCGTCGTCAACGCGTCTCCGTCGATCTCAGGTCGCTATCCCAATCTTGGGCCCGAGGTGCTCGTCGCCAACGGCGTCACGTTGATCGACGAAACCGGTCCCGAGGTCTTCAAGAAGATCAAGGACGGCGCGCGCGTGCGGCTGCATGACGGCGGCGTTTACTCCGGCGACCGGCGCCTGATCCTCGGCACCGAGCGCACCGACCACGAGATCCACGAGCTGATGCACGAGGCCAAGAG
>DATARY010000201.1:0-6667 GCA_036263935.1 Mycobacterium sp. | reverse complement strand
GGCCGACCAATGACGCAGACCAGACGGCACTCGCGGTGATCGCCCTGCTCGAAGGCGCGCTGATGCTGTCGCGCATCGCCGGCGACACGGCCACTTTGGATGCCGCCAAGGCGGCGGCGCGTACCCTGCTCAGCGCTGCGCGCGGAGCTCACGACGTGGGCTGATGCCGCGCTTCGCGATCTCGTTTTTGGTCATGCCCTCTGGATTGGGCTCACCTGCACAGCTCTGCGATGCTGCGGTTCGCTGTGTCGGCGTCGGCCGATACTAACGGCGCCAACGCGCCTTAGAGATCGAGGCCGATGTCCAGCACCCGCACCGAGTGGGTGAGCGCACCGACAGCCAGGTAGTCAACACCGGTCCCGGCGTACTCCGCCGCGGTCTCCAGCGACAACCCGCCCGACGACTCGAGATTGGTTTCCGGCGAACGCGCATCACGGCGCTGCACGGCGATCTGCGTCTGCCACACCGGGAAGTTGTCGAGCAATACGAGTTCGACGTCCTCCGCCAGCACGTCGTCGAGTTGCTCGAGCGAGTCAACCTCGATCTCGCACGGCAGATCCGGTGCGGCACTCCGGACTGCCCGCAACGCGGCCACCACGGAACCGACCGCCGCGACGTGGTTGTCCTTGATCAACGCCGCATCGCCGAGCCCCATCCGGTGGTTGACGCCACCGCCGACCCGCACCGCGTACTTCTGCAGCGTCCGCAATCCGGGCAGCGTCTTTCGGGTATCGCGGATCTTGGCCTTGGTGCCCTCCACCGCGTCGACCCATGCTGCCGTCGTCGTCGCGATCCCCGACAGATGACACACCAGGTTCAGCATCGTCCGCTCGGCCGTCAGCAGACCCTGCGCCGGACCATCCACGATCAGCACGACCCCGCCCGCGTCCAAGCGTGCGCCGTCCTCTACGCGCTGCTTGACCAGATAGCCGTCGGGTCCGAGCACCTCGTCGAGCGCCAGCAGCGCGATGTCCACACCGGCGATCACGCCCGGCTCACGGGCGACCATCGACGCGGTCGTCGTCGCAGCGGCAGGCACCGTCGCCAGCGTGGTGACGTCCGGCCCGTACCGCAGGTCTTCTTCCAACGCCCGCGCGATCACCCCGCGAGCCTCGGTCAGCTCGTCGGCAGTGAGTTCCATCAGCAGGTCACCGCGGGCACCAGGCTATGCGCCAACGCCGGCTCGGTGTTCGGGTAGTCGGCACGGTGATGGCAGCCGCGGGACTCGGTGCGGGCCAGCGCCGCTGCGGCAACGGCGCCCGCGGTGGTGGTCAGCGCTACATCCTCGAAGTCGCTGCGCGACTTGATAACACGCGACGTCTCGGTGTCAAGCTCCTTGGCAAGCCGCTGCAGGCCGTCGCCATCGCGGACCACCGATGCGTACCGCGTCATCGCCCGCTGCAGATCGGCCCGCGGCAGGGCACCGCGCGTCGACGGCTCGGGCAGCACCGCACGGCTCGGCCCGGCATCCACGGCGTGCTCGGCGGCCGCCTTACCCGCGCGGCCACCGACGACCAAGCCTTCGAGAAGGCTGTTGGACGCCAGGCGGTTCGCGCCGTGCAAGCCGGTGCGCGCCACCTCTCCGGCGGCGAACAGGCCCGCAAGTTCGGTACGCCCATACACATCGGTGACCACACCGCCGCAGCTGTAATGCGCGCCCGGCACGACCGGGATCGGTTCGCGCGTTGGATCGATACCCGCCGCCCGGCAGGCCGCCGTTACCGTGGGGAAACGCCGTTTGAAGTCGGCGATGCCGCGCGCGTCGAGGTACACGCATGGGTCGCCCGTCAGGGCCATCCGTTCGTCGATCGCGGCCGCGACGACATCGCGCGGTGCCAGGTCACCCATCGGGTGTACGCCAGCAGTCACCGAATTCCCTTGTCGATCAATCAGAATCGCGCCCTCACCGCGGACGGCCTCGGTGATCAGCGGGCGGCGGCCCCCGCCATAACCGGCGAACAGCATGGTCGGGTGGAACTGGATGAACTCGAGATCGCTGACCGGCAGGCCCGCCCACATCGCCAAGGCGACGCCGTCACCCGTCGAGCCCTCAGGGTTGGTGGTCGCGGTGAACAGGTGCCCCAGTCCGCCGGTCGCCAGGATCACCGACGGGGCGTGCACCACTCCAAGCCCGTCCTCGTTGAGCACGAGCACACCGGTCACCGCGCCGTCGGCGTGAAGTAGTTCGAGTGCGACATGGTTGCGGCGGATGTCCAGCCGCGCCGCGGCGTTGTCGAGTGCTCGCTGCACCTCTGCGCCCGTCGCGTCGCCACCGGCGTGGATGATCCGCCGCCTCGAATGGCCACCCTCGCGGGTCAGTGACCAATGTCCCGGCGATGCTTCGTCGAAGCGGGCGCCGTCGTCCACAAGAGCGGTAACCGCTCGGTAGCCGTCGGCCACGATCGAATGCACCGCGTCCGGATCGCACAGGCCGGCGCCCGCGGTCAACGTGTCGGCGACGTGTTGGTCGACCGAATCCTCGGTGTGCGGCAGCACCACCGCGATGCCGCCCTGCGCATAGAAGGTCGCGGTATCGCCGGCCTTGCTCAGCACCAACACTTTTCGGCCGTTGCGGTGCGCCGCCAACGCCGCGACGAGGCCTGCGACCCCGGTGCCGATGACGACGATGTCGGCGCGCTGCTGCCAATAGCCGCGACCGCCGCACGCCGCGGTCATTCCCCCAGTCGCTGCGCTCCTACCCCCTGGGCCGGTCATTCGCCGCCGCCGTGCTGGCCGATCTCGATCATCCGCTGCACGCTGGCGCGCGCCCGGCCGGCGATCTCGGGATCGACGTCGACCACGTCGGCGCCTTCCGCCAGGCAGCGCAGCAACGCTGCAGGTGTGATCATCTTCATGTACTTGCACGACGCCTTGTCATTGACGGCTCGGAAGTCGACTTCCGGTGCGGCGCGGCGCAATTGGTGCAACATGCCGACCTCGGTGGCGACCAGCACCTGCCGGGCCCTGGTTTCGCGGGCCGCATCGAGCATGCCGCCCGTTGACAAGATCTTCACCCGGTCCTCGGGGAATGCGCCTTCGCCGGCAAGGTATAGAGCCGAAGTGGCGCAACCGCATTCGGGATGCACATACAACTCCGCACCGGGATGCGCGAGCGCCTTGTTGGACAGCTCGTCTCCGTTGATCCCGGCGTGCACGTGGCATTCGCCGGCCCAGACGTGCAGGTTCTTGCGCCCGGTGATGCGCCGCACGTGGGCGCCGAGAAACTGGTCGGGGCAGAACAGCACCTCGCGGTCCTCGGGAATGGACTCGACGACCTCGACGGCATTGGACGAGGTGCAGCAGATGTCGGTCTCCGCCTTCACCGCGGCCGTGGTGTTGACGTAGGAGACGACGACGGCACCGGGATGCTCGGCCTTCCAGTCGCGCAACTCGTCGGCGGTGATCGAGTCGGCCAGCGAGCAGCCGGCCCGCTGGTCCGGGATCAGCACGGTCTTGTCCGGGCTGAGGATTTTCGCCGTCTCGGCCATGAAGTGCACTCCGCAGAACACGATCGTGTCCTCGGGCGCCTCGGCAGCGATGCGCGATAACGCCAGCGAGTCACCGACGTGGTCGGCGACGTCCTGGATGGCCGGCAGCTGGTAGTTGTGCGCCAGCAGCGTCGCACCACGCTGGGTGGCCAGGCGGCGAACCTCGGCGGCCCATTCCTCGTCGCCGACGATGCCCGAATAACCGGTCGGACCGTTGCTGATCCGGCTCATCAGATCGTTCGTGGGCATACGGTCTATAACTCTCATCGCCGACCCCTGAATCCCGTCGAGGGTTTTCGACTTATAATCGAAAACATGCCACATAGTAGCACCGCTCATGAGGTGCTCGCCGTCGTGTTTCAGGTTCGCCACGTCGGCTCGACGAAACCCGCACTTCACGTGCTGTTATGGCAGCGTGCACTTGAACCGGAGGTCGGAAAGTGGTCGCTGCCGGGCGGTCGCCTCGGCGACGACGAGGATCTGACCAGCTCTGTTCGCCGCCAGCTCGCCGAGAAAGTGGATTTGCGTGAATTAGCTCACCTCGAGCAGCTGGCGATCTTCTCCGATCCGAACCGTATGCCGGGTGTCCGCACGATCGCGTCGACGTTTCTCGGCCTTGTGCCCTCCCCCGCAACCCCCGAGCTGCCGCCGGACACCCGCTGGCATCCGGTGAGCGACCTGCCGCCGATGGCGTTCGACCACGGTCCGATGCTCGAGCACGCCCGCACCCGGCTGGTCGCGAAACTCTCGTATACCAACATCGGATTCGCCTTGGCGCCAACAGAATTCGCGATATCCTCGTTGCGCGACATCTACAGCGCGGCGCTGGGCCATCAGGTCGACGCCACCAACCTCCAGCGCGTCCTGGAGAGGCGCACCGTGATCACCCCCACCGGGACCACGGCCCGATCCGGAAAAAGCGGTGGCCGTCCGGCGGCTCTCTACCGCTTCACCGACTCGCGGTACCGGGTTACCGACCAATTCGCGGCGCTGCGCCCGCCCGGGTGAGTCGTCGGCCGGTAATGGCCACCAACGGTCGTAACGGTGAGTCGACTGGATTCTTAACGCACTCTTAAGGTAAGAATGTCCGGATGGACATGGGCAGCGTGGCTCCAACAACTGGTGCCGAATGGATCGGGCAGCCGCAGCACGAAGAACTGCGGCGGGGCATCCGCCCGCGGCTTCCCGTCGATGACCCGTTCTACGACCCACCTGCAGGATTCCAGCATTCCCGCCCGGGCACGCTGCTCCGCAGCCGCGACGTTGAGCTGGCGTTTCTCGGGCTGATCCCCCAGCGCATCACCGCCACCCAGCTGCTGTACCGGACCACCGACATGCACGGCAATCCAGAGGCGGCCGCCACCACGGTGATCGTGCCGTCGGAGCGCGCACCGGAGGCCGTCACCCCTGTGTTGTCCTACCAGTGCGCGATCGACGCCGTGACGTCGCGGTGCTTCCCGTCTTATGCGCTGCGCCGACGCGCGTTGGCTCCCGGCGCGGTTGCGCAGTTCGAGTTGCTGCTGATCGCTGCGGCGGTGGCCGAGGGGTGGGCCGTCTCGGTGCCCGACCACGAGGGACTCGACGGGATGTGGGGTGCACCCTATGAGCCCGGTTACCACGTTCTCGACGGCCTGCGCGCCGCGCTGAACACCGAGCGGCTGGCCCTGTCACCGTCGGCGCCCATCGGCCTATGGGGCTACTCCGGCGGTGGCCTTGCCAGCGCGTGGGCCGCCGAAATGAGCGGTTCCTACGCGCCGGACCTCAACATCGTCGGCGCGGTCCTCGGATCACCGGTCGGAGACCTTGGCCACACCTTCCGCCGCCTCAACGGCACGTACTTGTCTGGCCTGCCCGCGCTCGTCGTCGCCGCACTGGCGCACATCTATCCAGAGCTCAACAAGATCATCCAGGAGCACGCCACCGACGAGGGCAAGGTACTGCTACAGCGGCTGCACCACATGACCACTGCCGAAGCGATCATCCGGATGGTCAAGAAGGACATGGGCCGCATGGTCGACGTGCCTTTGCAGGAGATCCTCGAAACGCCGGAGATCAAGCGCGTTTTCGACGACATCAAGCTGGGCGCGGCGGTGCCCACTCCGCCGGTGCTGATCGTGCAGGCGGTCCACGACCAGCTCATCTCCGTTGAGGACATCGACGAACTCGCCGACACGTACTCAGCAGGCGGCGCCGATGTGACCTACCACCGCGACATGTTCAGTGAGCATCTGTTGCTGCACCCGCTATCGGCGCCCATGACGCTGCGCTGGCTGACTGACCGGTTCAACGGCAGGCCCCTGACCGACCACCTGGTGCGAAGCAAGTGGCCGACGGTGCTGAACCCGATGACCTACGTGGGGATGGTCCGGCTAGCGAAGATCGCCGCCAAGGTGGTCACTGGGCGGACGGTAGAGCGCCGTCCGCTGTGACGGGCGGCCCGATCACCGGAGGTTCGACCGGCGGCCAGCCGCCCAGGTCGTCGCGTGCGGTCGACACCGCGATCAACGCGTAGGCGAGCGCCGCGATAGCGGCGGGAAACAGCAGGGTCACGGCGATCTGCAGCGGCGAGTGCCCGAAGAACGTGGGCGGCGCCTCGACCACGTAGTACACCCGATGCGCGGGTGACACCGGCGCGCCCGCGATGTCGATCGTGCCGTACCGCCAGTGCACCAGCACCGCGCCCACTCCGGCTGCCGCACCCGTGGCGGCCGCCGACCCGATGGCCAGAGCGGCCACCATTCCCGGTCCGCGGTGGGGCCGCCACTGCCAGACCAGAACCACCGCGATCACCGCCACCACGCCTAGCATGCCGACGACCAGGAAGGCCGACACGAAGAAATGGTCGCCCTCGTTGCCCAGATAGGCCTTGACGCGTTCGCCGCTCTTGGTCAGCGCCACCACACCGTGGATCGGCGGCGCCAGCCACGCCCACATCGCCCCCACCAACGCGCCGGCAACCGCGAGGCCTACGACCACGATCAGCTGCGCGCGCCGACGCGAAATACGTGACGGAGCAACCTCATTCACCGCTTGTCCTCTACGTCCTTGGAGTCCAGCTCGCCGTGACGCGAACACTTCGCCGACCAGCCGTCCGGCCGCACCTGGACCACCATCCGGCGCCCGCACTCCGCGCAGAACCGGGGTGGCTCCAGGCCGAGCCGGGCTGTGGTCGGTACCGC
>DATARY010000089.1:0-10764 GCA_036263935.1 Mycobacterium sp. | reverse complement strand
TCGGCCACCTTGACCACAGGCAAGGTCGGACCGAACGTCTCCTCGTTCATGCACGTCATGGACTGATCGACATCCGCGAGCACGGTGGGCTGGAAGAAGGTGCCAACCCCGGTTGGCCGGCCGCCTGTGGTTACCCGCGCGCCTGCGGCGACGGCGTCCTCGACATGGCGGCGCACAACGTCGCGTTGCGCCGCGGTGGCCATCGCGCCGACGTCGAAGCGGTAGCCGCGGTCGTCCTGGCCTTGGCGCAGGCGGCTCACCTTGTCGGTGAGCTTGGCGACGAACTCATCGTATATGGGCGCCTCGACGTAGACGCGTTCGGTCGACACGCACACCTGGCCCGAGTTGAACATCCCGCCGAACGCGATGCCGTTGGCGGCGCGCTCGAGATCCGCGTCGGCCAGCACCACCGCTGGGTCCTTGCCGCCGAGCTCGAGGCTGTACGGGATCAGGCGCTCCGCACACGCGACGGCGACCTTGCGACCGGTGGCGGTCGAACCGGTGAAGTGCACGTAGTCGGAGTTGGCGATCACGGCGGCACCGGAATCCGCGTACCCGTTGACCAGCGCGAGCACCGGCGGCGCGCCGATCTCGGTCCAGCCGCGAGCGAATTCGACCGCGCTCAGCGGCGTCACCTCGGACGGCTTGAGCAGTAGGGAGGCACCAGCGGCCAGTGCCGGGATACCGTCAAGGCCGACGTTCGCGAACGGGAAGTTCCACGGGATGATCAGCCCGACAACCGGATACGGGCGGTGAACCGTGATGAACCGCTTCGTCTTCAGCAACGGGCTGTGGGGCTTGGGGTGGCTGTCGGCCAGAAAGGCCTCGGCGTTGCGCGCCCAGTAGTTCAGCATGTCCGCGGACATGGGCGCTTCCATCGAGGCCTCGGCCCTTGGCTTGCCGGTCTCCGACTGCACGACATCGGTGAGGTGTTCGGTGTTGTCGAGGATCCAGTCCTGGAACTTCAGCAGCCACGTCTTGCGGCCCTTGGCGCCCATCGCCTCCCACTCGGGCTGGTAAAGGCGCAGTTCACGGGCCTTGGCGGCGACGGTTTCGGGCGTATCGATCCGAACAGAGCCGACGACGGTCCCGTCGGCGGGGTTGTGCACAGGAATGGTCTCCAGCTCCGGCTTGGCATGCAGGTCTGTCATGCAAGAAGCGTCACACCCTCGATCCCGATCGGGGTGAGTATGCGCATACGCGTTTTCAGTTAGTTGACAGGGATAGGTTTGCCGAACCGCGTGTGCACGCCCGGCGAGAACAATGCGCGCAGGTGTTCGCCGGCCGGGGCCACCCCGCTGGCGCCCAACAGGTCGTCGTGCAGCTCGACGATTTCCACCCCACGCAACGGCCACGGCCCATGTTCGTTGGGCACCCACCACGTCCGTCCGGCCCTGCGGGTGTGCGCTCCCCAGCGGCTGGTGAGCCAGGTCTCCAGCGGGGTGGGTTCCACCTCGTCACCGACGCGGATCGTCAGCCGGCTGCGCAGGCCGCGGCGTGGCCATCGACGCACGCTGTGATAGCAGACTTGGTCCCCCGACACCGTCACGCGCATTTTCGCCCAGGTGTACGGAACGCCCAGCGCCATCCGGGTCAGCCCGACGACGGCCAGTCGCTCGGTTTCCAGCGACCGGAAGAGCACGCCGTGGCGGCCGGCATCGTCGACCGAATACAGCCGGACGTTGGTCTCGGCGAAGGTGCCGAAGTAGGGAAGCCGGACCGACGTCCCAAACCCGGTGTGCCGCGTGACGAACGGCACCAACCCGACATACGTCGACCCGTCCGCGAAGACGTCCGGGCGGGTCCCCTGCGGGTACAGGTGCGCAACACTTTCCGGGCGCACCGGCCAATGTACGAACGTGAGGTCGGCCCAGACCTGGTCGAACAGGACGGGCCGCGGCAGCGGCGGCGCTTGCACCTGGAAAGTCACCTCGCCATCGTGGCACGCTACCCGGGTGTCATCACCGCAGATCTGGTCCTCCGGCCGCTACGAGGCCGTTGCCGAGCTCATTGCACCGATCGCCACCGAAGTCGTCGCCGCCGTGGAGCGACACCTGCGGCTGCGCGACGCCACGCTTGTCGATCTCGCCTGCGGAACGGGGAGCTCCGCGCTTGCGGCTGCCGCGCGGGGAGCACGGGTGACCGCCGTCGATATCACCCCCGAGTTGGTCGAGATCGGCAGAAAAAAGGCGGATGCAGCCGGCCAGGCCATCACCTGGCTGACTGCCGACGCGTCCGATACCGGCCTGCCTGCACGGTCGTTCGACGCGGCGGTATCGAACATGGGGATCATCTTCGTGGAGCCGACCCGGCAGGTCGCCGAGTTCGGTCGCCTGCTGAAGGCGGGCGGCGTCCTGGCGTTCTCCTCCTGGGTGCCCGATCCGGGCAACCCGTTCTTCAGCCCACTCGTTGAGGTGCTCGGCCCGCCGCCGGCGTCTGGGTTCTCACCCGACCAATGGGGTGATCCCAGCACCATCACCGCGCGACTGGCGGCCGACTTCGACGATGTGCAGATCGAACACCGCTCGCACACATGGCAATTCGCATCGCTGGACGCCGCCCAGCACATGGTGACGCAGGAATCCCCGATGCACGTCTCCGTGCTCGGCAATGTCGACGCGGCGGTGCGCGACCGGCTGCTCGCCGCGTTCGAGGCCGCCCTGCGCGGACACACCGACGAGAACGGTGGCGTCTCGTTCGACGCGCCCTACGTGGTGGTCACCGCGCGGCGTCGCTAGAGCAGTGTCTCTACTTCGGGGTCCGGTTTGGCCGGCTCGATCAACTCCGGGCCGTTGTTGCGAATGCTGTTGACCAGTCGCGACACCTCGCGGATCTCGATCCGGTCCAGGTCACCGTGGCCGCGCAGCAAGCCTTCGTCGATCGGAGCGTCGGGATCGAGCCAGCGGTCCCAGTCACCCTCGCTGATCGTCAGGGGCATCCGGTCGTGGATCTCGGCGAGCGGTCCAGCGGCGTCGGTGGTGATGATCGTGCAACTCAGCAGCGGCGGGGCGTCCTTCGGGGCCTCTTTCGGCCGCCACGTCGACCACAGCCCGGCCATGAACAACAACTCGCCGTCGCCGCCGTACATGTAGAACGGCGTCTTCGGCGCCTGCTTTCCTGACGCCGTTTCGCCATTGGGCCGCCATTCGTACCAGCCGTCCATCGGCACGAGGCACCGCTTGTTCTTCGCGGAGTTGCGGAATGCCGGCGAGCTGATCACCTTGTCGGCGCGGGCGTTGATCAGCAGCGGTCCTTTGGTGTCAGGGCCGCCGTCCTCGGCGGTCTTGGCCCAGGGCGGAACCAGCCCCCACCGCATCGACCGGACCCTGCGGGTCGATTCGTCATCGGGCTCGCTGTGCCGCTTGACCACGGTGCTGATCGTGGTCGTCGGCGCGACGTTGAAGTTGGGTTCGGGTGTGTCGATCTTTGTGGCCGCCGTGCTCTCGTCGATCGCTTTGATCTTCTCCGCCAGCAGCGCCGGGTCGGTGGTCACCGCGAATCGCCCACACATATATCCCATGGTGGCACGCCGAACCGACGAGGCAGGATAGGAGCTGTGAGCAACTGGCCAGCACCGTCCACGCCGACCCCCGTGCGTGCCACGGTGACCGTGCCGGGCTCGAAATCATTGACCAACCGTGCGCTTGTGCTCGCCGCGCTGGCCGCGGGGAACGGAACGTCAACGATCAGCGGTGCGCTGCGCAGCCGCGACACCGACCTGATGATCGGCGCGGTGCGCGCCCTTGGCGTCACCGTCGACGGCGCCGACACCGAGCTGACGGTCAGCGGCGCGATCGCCCCACCGTCGGGCACGCGCATCGACTGCGGCCTGGCAGGCACCGTCCTGCGGTTTGTCCCACCCGCGGCGGCGCTGAGCACCGAGACCGTCGCATTCGACGGCGACGAGCAGGCCCGCGCCCGACCCATCGCGCCGCTGCTGGACGCGCTGCGTGGCCTTGGGGTTGATATCGACGGCGATGGCCTGCCGTTCTCGGTGCGCGGCACCGGGTCGGTGCCCGGCGGCACGGTCGAGATCGACGCGTCCGCCTCGTCGCAGTTCGTGTCGGGGCTGCTGCTGTCCGGGGCGGCGTTCACGAACGGTGTGACGATCGTGCACACCGGCGAGTCGGTGCCGTCCGCGCCGCACGTGGCGATGACCGTGTCGATGCTGCGCGAAGCCGGAGTCGATGTTGACGACACCCAGGCCAACCGGTGGCGCGTCTCCCCCGGCCCAATTTCGGCCCGGCACTGGAGCATTGAGCCCGACCTGTCCAACGCGGTGCCGTTTCTCGCGGCCGCGGTGGTGAGCGGCGGGACGGTGCGTATCGCGGGTTGGCCGCCACTGAGCATCCAGCCCGCCGATACCGTTCTCGGCATTCTGGAAAAGCTGGGTTCTGTTGTTCGCCAAGGTGATTCGTATCTCGAGGTGCAGGGCGCAGAAGCCTACGGCGGCCTCGATGTCGACCTGCACGACGTCGGTGAACTGACGCCGGCGGTGGCGGTGCTGGCAGCGCTGGCCTCCACGGGTTCGGTGTCACAGCTTCGCGGGATCGCCCACCTGCGCGGCCACGAAACCGACCGGCTGGCCGCCCTGTGCGCCGAAATCAACGGTCTCGGTGGGCATTGCGTCGAAACACCCGACGGCCTGATCATCACCGCGCGGCCGCTGAACGGTGGGGTGTGGCGCTCGTATGCCGACCATCGGATGGCCACGGCCGGTGCGATCGTCGGGCTGCGGGTGCCCGGCGTCGAGGTGGAGGATATCGGCACCACGGCCAAGACGCTGCCCGAGTTCCCGCAACTGTGGGCCGACATGCTGGCGGTCGGCCCGGACGCGAGGAGGACAACGGGCAGTTGAGCCCTCGCGAGTACGACGAGTCCGATGTCCGGGTGCGCCCCGGCCGGGGCTCGCGCCCGCGAACCAAGACCCGCCCCGAACACGCCGACGCTCAGGAAGCCATGGTGGTCACCGTCGACCGCGGGCGCTGGGGCTGCGCGCTGGGTCGCGACCCCGACCACCGCGTCACCGCGATGCGGGCCCGCGAACTAGGCCGCACTTCGATCGTTGTCGGCGACGACGTCGGCATCGTCGGTGACCTGTCCGGCAAGCCGGACACGCTGGCCCGTATCGTGCGGCGCGGTGATCGCCGAACGGTGTTGCGGCGCACCGCCGATGACACCGATCCGACCGAGCGGGTGGTCGTCGCCAACGCCGACCAACTGTTGATCGTGGTCGCACTGGCCGACCCGCCGCCACGCACCGGCCTTGTCGAGCGGGCATTGATCGCGGCCTACGCCGGCGGGCTGGAACCCATTCTGTGCCTGACCAAGACGGACCTGGCCCCGCCCGAGCCGTTCGCCGCCCAGTTCGCCGATCTCGACCTGACGATCACGACCGCGGGGCGCGACGATCCGCTCGATGCCGTCGCCCCGCTGCTGGCCGACAAGGTGACGGTGCTGCTCGGGCACTCGGGCGTCGGCAAGTCCACGTTGGTGAATCGCCTCGTGCCGGACGCGGATCGGGCCACCGGTGAGGTCACCGACATCGGTAGGGGCAGGCACACGTCGACGCAGTCGGTGGCGCTGCCGCTGCGCTTCGGCGGCTGGGTGATCGACACACCGGGTATCCGGTCTTTCGGTCTTGCCCATATCGAACCCGACGACGTGCTGCTGGCGTTCTCCGACCTGGCCGAGGCGATCAAGGACTGCCCCCGTGGCTGCGGACACATGGGGCCCCCAGCCGACCCCGAATGCGCACTGGACACCCTGACGGGGCACGCCGCCGACCGCGTGGCAGCGGCGCGCCGGCTGCTGGCTGCGCTGCGGGAAGGCTGAGCCGCCTTGCTCGTTACCCTAGCTAAGCGTTAAATAGGCTAAGTGAGTACCGTACGCACGGACAACGACACCTGGGACCTGGCGACAAGCGTCGGCGCGACGGCCACGATGGTCGCGGCGGGACGGGCCCGGGCCACCACCGCTGGGCTCATCGACGATCCGTTCGCCGAGGCGCTGGTGCGCGCGGTCGGCATCGACTTCTTCACCCGCTGGGCGACCGGCGAACTCGACGCCGAAGACGTCGACACCCCCGGTGCGCCGTTTGGAATGCAGCAGATGACGGACCTGCTCACCGTGCGCACCCGCTACTTCGACGCCTTCTTCACCGATGCTGTCGAGGCGGGCATCGGCCAGCTTGTGATTCTCGCGTCGGGCCTCGATGCCCGCGGCTACCGGATGACCTGGCCGGCGGGCACCGTCATCTTCGAGATCGACCAGCCGGCCGTTCTGGAATTCAAGGCGGCCACCCTCGCCGCGATCGACGCCGCGCCCTCGGCCGATGTGCGCGCCGTTCCGATCGATCTGCGGCACGACTGGGCCACCGCGTTGCGGGAGGCGGGATTCGATCCGGCTCAGCCCTCGGCCTGGATCGCCGAGGGTCTGCTGCCCTTCCTCCCCGCGGACGCCCAGGACCGGCTGCTGGACAACATCACCGCGCTCAGCGCCGACGGCAGCCGGCTGGCTTCAGAGGTCGGCCATTTCACGCCCGACAGCGACGAAGACCAGGCGCGTGAATCCATGCAGACCGTCACAGAGCGCTGGCGGGACAAGGGATTCGATCTGGAGTTCGGCGAGCTGGGCTATGCGGGCGAGCGCAACGACGTGGCCTCCTATCTGGACGGCCGCGGTTGGAGCTCGGTCCTGACGACCTCGGACCAATTGCTCGCCGAGGCCGGACTGGCCCCGATACCCCGGATGCCGGGGAGGAGCTCGGTCGGCGACAACTACTACGGCACTTCGGTCAAGAACTCCGCCAAGAACGACTGAGGCCCTCCCCAGGGGGCGGGAGGGCCTCAGTGGCTCGGTTGGTTATCAGCGCCTGAAGTTCGGCTGCAGCTTCTCGATGCGCCAGACTCCGTGGTTGTTGTGCCAGCCCGGGTCCACGCCGGGGGCCGGCTGAGCCTTGACGCTTGGGGCGAACTTGTTGCCGTGGTCGTTGGACTCGATCTGGGTGGCCGCGGTGGCCGTGCCGGCCAGGCCCAGGGCGGCGCCGCCGATGATGCCGGCGGATACCACCGGGAGGGCGATGTAGCGGGCGATCCGGGCGGTGATGGTGTTGTTCGTCATTTTGAGTTCTCCTGTGTGAGTTGGTTTTTCAGTTCCTTGCCGGTTTGTTTCGGCATTGACTTAAGAATGCCGTGGCCGGGCAGCGTTGTATGTCCGGTGATCGGCTGGTGCACCGGTGGAATCGGGTGTCCCCCGATTGGGGGAATGGATCGCGACGCAAAAAAGGCCCTCCCCGGTTCGGGGAGGGCCTTTTTCTGAAGGTTTAGGCGGCCAGGTCGTCGGGCTTGGCGGCCCGCTTCGCGGCACGCTTGTGGCGACGCCACTGCCGGACCGTGGCTATCGCGGTCTTCAGCCCGCGACGCCGGCCGGTCGCCGGGTCGGTTGCGGCGAAGCCGGGCTCCAGCTCGATGAACATGCGCTCGCTGCGGGTCTCCGGCGCGTCATCGGCGGAATCGCGCAGGAAATTGTTCGGCAGCGACAGCTTGGCGATGGTCCGCCACGTCTTGGCGTACTGCACCAGGAACGAACCTGTCGTGTAGGGCAGGTCGTACTTGTCGCAGACCTCCCTGACCCGCAACGAGATCTCGTAGAGCCGGTTGCTCGGCAGATCGGGGTACAGGTGGTGTTCGATCTGGTGGCACAGGTTGCCGCTCATGAACCGCAGCGCGGGTCCGTTCTCGAAGTTGGCGCTGCCCAGCATCTGACGCAGGTACCACTGACCCTTGGTCTCGCCGACCATGTCGGTCTTGGTGAATTTCTCTGCGCCGTCGGGGAAGTGGCCGCAGAAGATGACCGCGTTGGACCACACGTTGCGGATGATGTTGGCCACCACGTTGGCCTTCAGCGTCGACTTGAAGGTCGCGCCCGGTGACAGTGACGTCACCGCCGGGAAGGCGACATAGTCCTTGACGACCTGATGCCCGGCCTTGACGCCGAATTCGCGCACCCGCACCATCGTGGCCTCGCGGTCGTCGCGCCCCTTGAACATCTTGCCGAGTTCCAAGTGCTGCAACCCAACTCCCCACTCGAACCCGAGCGCGAGGGTGGTGTTGAACAGCAGATTGGTAAGGTTGAACGGCTTCCAGCGCTGATCGCGGGTGACGCGCAACATGCCGTAGCCCACATCGTCGTCCATGCCGAGGATGTTGGTGTACTTGTGGTGCATGAAGTTGTGCGTGAAGCGCCAGTGCTTGGACGCCCCGCCCATGTCCCACTCCCACGTCGAAGAGTGAATCTCGGGATCGTTCATCCAATCCCACTGGCCGTGCATGACGTTGTGGCCAATCTCCATGTTCTCGATGATCTTGGCCACGCCCAGCGTCACCGTGCCCGCCCACCATGCGGAGCGCCGCGAGCTCGCGGCCAGCATCACCCGGCCTGCCACCTCGAGGGCGCGTTGAGCGGCAATGGTGCGGCGAATGTAGCGCGCGTCGCGCTCGCCCCGGGAGTCTTCGATGTCCTGGCGGATCGCGTCCAGCTCGACGGCCAGACTCTCGATGTCCGCGTCGGTCAGGTGCGTGAATGCCGGAACGTCTGTGATTGCCATTGTTCCTCCTCCCTTCTCATACCTACGCTACCGTAACCTACGACGCCGTAGGTTACTAGTCAGTAAAGCCTACACGTCGAGTACACAATCGCCTGAAGCTGCGGAAATGCAGGTCTGTACCCGGCTTCCGGGTTCGTGTTCGGCGCCGGAGCGCAGGTCGCGGACGTGCCCGTCGAGCAGGCCGACCACGCACGACTGGCAGATCCCCATCCGGCAGCCGAACGGCATCCGCACCCCGACCCGCTCGCCGGCGTCCATCAAGGACGTCGCGGCGTCGACGGTGAGTGTCTTCCCGCTGCGCGCGAACTCAACGGTGCCGCCCTGACCGTGCGCCGCGGCCTTGGACACCGCAAAGCGCTCCAGGTGCAGCCGCTCGGCGACACCCGCGGCCGACCAGACCCGCTGCGCGGCATTGAGCATGCCCTCGGGTCCACACGCCCAGGCCTGACGTTCACGCCAGTCGGGCACCTCGTCGCCGAGTCGCGACAGATCCAGGCGGCCTTCGGTACGCGTGCTACGCAGCCGCAACTGGTAACCGGGGTGAAGGTGCTGGAGTTCGGCCAACTCCGCACCGAACATCACACCGGATTCCGTTGGGGCGGAATGCAAGTGGACAATGTCGGTGATCTGGTCGCGGCGTACCAACGTCCGCAGCATCGACATCACCGGCGTGATCCCGGAACCACCGGTGATGAACAACACCGAAGCGGGCGCCGGATCGGGCATCACGAAATTGCCCTGCGGCGCTGCCAGTCTGACGATCGTGCCAGGCGCCACCCCGCCGACCAGGTGGGTCGACAGGAACCCCTCGGGCATGGCCTTGACCGTGATGGTGATGATGCGGCTCCCCCGCACGGGACTGGACGTCAACGAATAGGAGCGCCACCGCCACCGTCCGTCGACCAGCAGGCCGATCCCCACGTACTGGCCCGGCTGGTAGTTGAAAGAGAAGCCCCACCCCGGCTTGATGACCAGCGTCGCGGAGTCGACGGTTTCGCGGCGGACCTCCAGCACGCGCCCCCGGAGTTCGCGCGCCGACCACAACGGGTTGGCCAGCTTGAGGTAGTCGTCGGGCAGCAGCGGCGTTGTGATCCGCTCGGCGATCCTGCGCACGGCGTGCCAGCCCGGATGCTGCTTTGCCCCCGCGATGGTTGGCCGTGCCGTGTCGACCACGTTGGCCGAGACCTTGATGTGATTCTTGGCCATGAAAGCTCCTGCTCACGTGCGCGCTGATGCGGAGTCCCCAACCCGCAGGATTACAACCTACGGTACCGTAACCTACGGTCCCGTATCCAGTCCGTCAAAGCAACTCCAGCAGGAACGGCAGCTCCTGTGGCGCATACCACGCCAAATCGTGATCCTGAGCGTCGCCGACGATGAATTCCGCGTCCTCATCACCAAGGTCGGCGGCGTCGACGGCCTCGATCGCGGGCAGCACGGCGGGCTCTGCGTCGGCGCCGTCGACGTACGCGGCGATGACGTCCTCGTAGGCGACCGCGCCCGACAGCCGCACGACCGCGTCGTCGAGGTCCGGTCGCGCGGTGGCATCCGCGACGTCGGCGACCACAACGGCACGCCGGGGCGGCAAGCCGGATGTGCCGTCACCGGCGAGCAGCCGCAGCGACGCGAGCGCCGCGTCGCGCAGCGCCACCTCGGCGAGCTCGTCGTCATCGCCCTGGGCGTAGGACTCCCGCAGCGTCGGTGTCACCGCAAACGCCGTTCCGTTCACCGCACGCAGCGAGCGGTCGGCGACGAGTTGCTGCAACATCGCCAGGGTGGCCGGTACGTAGACGCGCACCAGGCGAGGCTAGCGCGGCAACGTCGGGTTCTTGGCTGTTGGCGTGTTTGTTGGCCGGTGATGGTGGTGGCCGTGAGGCGCGAGCGGCGCGCGGCATTGCGCATCGCCGGACGCTATAAACGGGGCACACCTTGCCCGATTGAATGGAAGAAGCGTTAAATCAAGGTCTTTCACCCAGCCGCCGACATCCGCATTTCATCGGCGGCGGGCGCGCCAGGAGTCTTATTGGGATCGCCGGTTGCGTCGTTGGTTGAACGTGGCGGGAAAGTAGCCCGACCAGAGCTGACTTTGCCGCGCGGTGCTACTGCGCGGCATCCAGCAGTTCGTCCAGCGATTCGCGCAGCAGGCTGGGGAACAC
>DATARY010000048.1:0-5464 GCA_036263935.1 Mycobacterium sp. | reverse complement strand
CCTTCTACACGATGTATCACGGCACCGCCCACGTCATTTTGGGCTCGGGTCTGACCATCGCCGGCGCGACATTCTGTCTGCACTTCACGAGGCTGCCCTACTTCTCGACTTTGGGCATACCGTTGGCGATCGGCATGCTCGTCGCGGTCGCGGCCGCGCTGACCATGGCGCCGGCGCTGCTGACCATTTGCAGTCGGTTTGGTCTCTTCGATCCGAAGCGCACGACCCAGGTTCGCGGCTGGCGCCGCATCGGTGCGGCAATCGTGCGCTGGCCGGGCCAGATTCTCGCCGCGTCGGTGGCGCTCGCGCTGGTCGGTCTGCTGGCGCTGCCGTCCTACAAGCCGAGCTACAACGACCGCAACTACCTACCGCCGGACATCCCGGCCAATCAGGGCTACGCGGCGGCCGACCGGCATTTCCCGCAGGCCCGGATGAACCCGGAGATGCTGCTGATCGAGACCGACCATGATGTGCGCAACTCGGCGGACATGCTGGTGGTCGACCGGGTCGCCAGGGGCATCTTCCACATTCCCGGCATCGGCAGGGTGCAGGCCATCACAAGGCCGCAGGGCACCCCGATCGAACACACGTCGATCCCCTTCCTGATCAGCATGCAGGGCACCAGCCAGCAGATGAACCAGGACTACATGCAGAATGTCATGGCCAACATGCTCAAGCAGGTCAACGACATGCAAACCACCATCAACACGATGGAGAGGATGCAAGCCCTGACCGCGGAGATGGCGGCCACCACGCACAGCATGGTCGTCAGGATGCGCACCACGGTGGTCGACATCAATGCATTGCGGGACAACATCGCCAATTTCGACGACTTCTTCCGTCCGCTGCGCAACTACTTCTACTGGGAACCGCACTGCTACGACATCCCCATCTGCTGGTCGATCCGATCGATCTTCGACACCCTTGACGGCATCGACGCCACGAACGACGACATCCAGTACCTCCTGCCTGACCTGGAACACCTTGACACGCTGATGCCACAGCTGACCGCGTTGATGCCGCAGATGATCGACACGATGAAGAGCATGCAGACCATCACGCAGACGATGTACCAGAGCCAGAAGAGCCAGCAGGACCAGATGCAGGCCGCGCAGGCGAACCAGAGTGCGATGGGCCAGGCGTTCGACGCATCGAAGAACGACGATTCGTTCTACCTGCCGCCCGAGGTTTTCGACAACGCGGACTTCAAGCGGGGCCTGAAGATGTTCGTGTCACCGGACGGAAAAGCCGTGCGGTTCATCATCTCCCACGAAGGCGATCCCGCGACCGCTGAAGGCATCAAGCTGATCCCGCAGATCAAGAACGCCGCGTTCGAGGCCATCAAGGGCACGCCGCTTGAGGGCTCGAGGATCTACCTGGCGGGCACGGCGTCCACCTACAAGGACATGCAGGAGGGTTCGAACTGGGACCTCCTGATCGCCGGAATAGCCTCGCTCTGCTTGATTTTCATCATCATGCTGTTGATCACTCGAGCGGTGGTCGCCTCGGCGGTCATCGTCGGGACGGTGTTGCTGTCGCTGGGCACATCCTTCGGGCTGTCCGTGCTCATCTGGCAGCACATCCTCGGCATCCAGCTGCACTGGATGATCCTGGCGATGTCGGTGATCATCCTGTTGGCGGTGGGGTCGGACTACAACCTGCTGCTGGTGTCCCGGTTCAAGGAGGAGATACACGCCGGGATCAACACCGGCATCATCCGCTCGATGGGCGGCACCGGCGCGGTGGTGACGTCTGCCGGCTTGGTGTTTGCGTTCACGATGATGTCGATGGTGGTCAGCAACCTCGTCGTGGTCGGTCAGGTGGGAAGCACGATCGGTCTCGGTTTGTTGTTCGATACATTGATCATCCGGTCGTTCATGACGCCGTCGATCGCGGCAATGATGGGACGGTGGTTCTGGTGGCCCCAGAGGGTGCGCAAACGGCCTGTCCCCTCGCCATGGCCGCAGCCGCCGCGCCATGCGACCGAAACCCCCGTCAGCGTCGGCGCCGGCGCTGATGAAAACCCCACGGGCCCAATCAGATAGGGATGTTATGAAGGGATTACGCCTCGCTTCGATGGCTGCCGCGGCGATTGCGCCCGCGCTGGTGTTTGCCGCCCCGGCGCACGCCGACCCCGACGTGGATTTCGCCAACGAACTCCACACCTATGGCATTTACGGCCCGAAGGACTACAACGCGTGGGTCGGGAAGATCACGTGTAAACGGCTCTACAACGGCGTGGACCAGGACGCCAACAAGTCGGCGAAGTTCGTCTTCCTCCAGTTGCCAAAGGGCAGCACCACCGAGCAGGCGTGGCAGTTCCTCGGCGCAGCGCTGCGCACGTACTGCCCCGAGAAGTTGCCGATCCTGGAAGCAGCAGCGCAACAACAGTAAGGAGTCAGAAATGATGATCAAAGCGAGTGTCGCGGCTGCTGTTGTCGGCGTTGCGGCGATGGCCCTGCCGGCGGTTGCCTCCGCCGACGCCAGCGACGACTACCCGATCCCGAATCGGATACTGAAGACCACCTGCACCGTCGATCAGTACATGGCCGCCGTGCGCGACGTCGAGCCGGTCTACTACGAGCGCTACATGATCGACTACAACAACAGGCCCCCCGACATTGAGCAGGGCGCCCGGGACCGCATCTACTGGTTCTTCTCGTTGGACTACGCCGGACGGCGGCAGTATTCGGAGGACACCGCGACAAACGTCTACTACGAGCAAATGGCAACACACTGGGGCAACTGGGCCAAGTTGTTCTTCAACAACAAGGGCGTCGCCGCGCACGGCACCGACGTCTGCAACTCCTACCCGCCGAACGACCCGACGGTGTGGAACTGGTCGTGACGACGGCGCCACGCCGGACGCTGAACGACGCGGTCACGCGATTCTGGGGTGTCGCCGCTCCCCTATACGACCAGCGGTTCCTTCAGCGATGGGCCTATCGTCCCGGCCAAGACGAGATGATCGCGCTGCTCACGGCTGCGGGCTCGCAGCGGATCGCGGATATCGCCTGCGGCACAGGCATTCTCGCTGACCGCATCGACCGAGAGCTCCATCCCGACGAGATCTACGGTGTCGACATGTCCGACGGCATGCTCGCCAAGGCCAAACAGCGCTCGAGGAAGGTGCGGTGGCTGAAGGGCGCAGCGGAGCAACTGCCGTTCGACGACGGCGCCCTCGATGCCGTCGTGTCGACGTCGGCATTTCACTTCTTCGACCAGCCCGCCGCGCTGCGGGAGTTCCACCGCGTGTTGGCCCCGGGGGGCTTCGCCGCGGTCGCGACGATCAGCCCGCGACAGCCACTGCCGCTGGAGTGGCTCACGGCGAACCGGTTGAACCCGTCGCACAATCCGTCGCCCTCGGCGATGCGCACGCTGTTCGAGAACGCCGGGTTCGGCGTCAGCGACCAACACCGTGTTCGCCGGCCACTCTGGACCCAGCTGTTGTCGGATCTGATCACTGTCGGGGTGAAGCCCTAAAGCGCGTGGAGGCGACAATCGGCTTGGACGCGACAATCGGCTCGGAGGCGACATGAGCGATGCGGTCGAGCACTACCTGGCCTGCATGGCCGCCCACGACTGGGAAGGCCTTGCCGCCACCCTCGCCGACGAAGGCCTGACGCGGGACGGCCCGTTCTGCGATCGCGTCGAGGGCAAACAGCGCTATGTCGACTTCCTGCGCGGCCTCATCCCCTCGCTCGAGGGCTACCGGCTGAAAGTGCAGCGGGTGTCCCACGTATCGGATCGGGTGTCGTTCGTCGAGCTCAGCGAGGCGTTCGGGGTTGACGGGGTCCTCACCGAGTATCCCGAATGCATTCTGTTCGAGCGCAACGGCGACGGCCTGATCTCCCACGTCAGCGTGTTCATCAAACAGCCGGGCGGCGAGGGGCCCGTGCAGGGCGCACGCGCCGGCTGAGTCAGTCCGTAACCCCGGGATCGCGGCGTAGCTCGCGTCGCGCGATCGACTCGAACAGCCCGGTGAACTGGTGGGTGTTGAAGAACTCGCCATAGGTGCGCGCGGCGTCGCGATTCATCGGGACGCCTCCCCCGGCGGCCGCGATGCGCCAGGCCTGGCGAGCGCGCCACTCGAAGGACATGGCCCGCAGGTAAGCCTGCTTGATGTCGGCGCCGAGCACCACCACCCCGTGGTTGGCCAGGAGGCCGACGTTGGCCTCGCCGATGGCCTCGGCCACGGCGTGGGCGTTGCTTGCGTCGTCGACCGTTCCCAAGTACTCGTCATACACGGCGACACCGCCGTGGTAGAGCGCGCCGGTCTGGTCATAGACCTCCGGGGCGCGTCCGATGTCGGCCCACACCGTTCCCCAGCGCGAGTGGTTGTGGATCGCCACCGCGATATCGCCACGGGCGCGGTGCAATTCGACGTGCAGGGTGATCGCCGGCGTGATCGTCCACCGGCCGGCGATCTCGTTGCCGTCGGCGTCCATGGTCATGATGTCACTGGCCGTGACCTCATCCCAGGTCAACCCGAACGGGTTGACCAGGAACGTCCCGTCGGGCTGCTTGTAGGTGATGTGGCCCGCGAGGTGGTCGTCGTATCCCTCGGCGAACAGGCAGCGGCAGAGCAGCGCCAGCTCCTGGGCGGCGGTGAGCTCGGGCAACGCGGGCGCAATGGGTTTCGTGACCACCATGGCTCGCATCGCGGTCGGGCGGTTCGTATCGGTGCTTGTCATGTCTGCCTGCCGAGGATCTGCTGGAGTCGATTGCCATAGAACGTTAAAGCGTTGGTGGCCAACACCTTACGTTCCAGCGCCTCGCCGAGCCCTCGTTCCTTGACACTCTTCACCGCGCCCGGGTAGACGGCGTCGTGATGCGGGTAGTCGGAGGCGAACATGACGTTGTCGGCCCAACCTTGCTCGAGTGTCGAGGCCAGACCGGGTTCCTCGATCTCGAACGTGAGCCATGACCGAGTGTTGATGGCGCCGTTGGGGTTTCCGCCGCGGTAGTCGTCGGGAGCCAGCTCGTAATGCTCTTCGATGCGGTCGGCCCACGTCGGTGCCCATCCGCAGCCGGCTTCGAGGAAGCCCACCCGCAGCCGTGGGAAGCGCTGGAAGATCCCCGACAACGTGACGTTGACCATCGCGGCCATCTGCTCGAAGACGTGGCTGACGATGTGACAGCCGGCATAGCCAGACATGCGGTCGAGTCCCACGGTGTCGATGCCGGCGAGGTAGGCCTCGTGAAGCGACATCGGGACGTCGAGCTGCTGGGCCTTGTCCCACAACACGTCGAAGTCGGGATGGTCGACGGTGCGGCCCCCGATGCGGTTGGGCCGCATCACGCCGCCGATGAAACCGTGGGTGGTGACGGCCCGCTCGAGTTCGGCCGCCGCAAGACGCGGGTCCTGTTGAGGCAGCAGCGCCACCCCGATCAGCCGCTTCGGGTCGGTGGCGCAGTAGTCGGCCAGCCAGTCGTTGTAGGCCGCGCAGAGGGCGGCCGCGAT
>DATARY010000031.1:0-22815 GCA_036263935.1 Mycobacterium sp. | reverse complement strand
CTAGTGTCGTGAGTCGCCAATTTGGGTCAGTCCGCGCTGGGCGTTCCGCGTCGCTGCGCGCGTAACGCCATGGCGGGGTTTCCCACGGCGGCCCGCCATGGCGTTACATTCGCGAAGCTCAATGCGCAACTGTGCCGACGGCCGCGCGCAGTCCTCAGTCCCAGACCACTCCACCACTACTCACGACCTAGCGCCGCTTGCCGAGCGCATCGGCGGCGGCTTCGGCCCATTGACGCCACTGCTCGGCGCTGGCCCGTGCCTCCTCCGCGTCCTTGGTTCGCCCGGCGGCCGCGGCCTTCTCGGCCTGCCGTTCGAATTGCTCTGCGCGAGTGCGAAATTGGTCCGCGCGTGCCTGCGCCTCAGGGTCGACTCTTGCGGACGGCGCCTCGCGCACCTTTTTCTCCACCACTCGCAGCCGGCGTTCCAACTCGGCACCGCGCTCGCGCGGCACCTTGCCGATCGCGTCCCACTTGTCGCCGATGGCGCGCAACGCGGCACGTGCGGCGTCCAGATCGGAGGTATCGATGCTCTCGGCCTCAGCCAGCAGCGCTTCCTTGGCATCGGCGTTCGCCTGGAATTCGGCGTCACGCTCGGCGCTGGCCGCGTTGCGGGCGCTGAAGAACATGTCTTGGGCAGCCTTGAACCGCTGCCACAGCGCGTCGTCGACGTCCTTGGCCGCGCGTCCCGCGGCCTTCCACTCGGTCAACAGGTCGCGGAACGCAGCGCCGGTGGCGCCCCAGTCGGTTGAGTCGGCCAGCTCTTCGGCACGTTCGCACAGCGCCTCCTTGGCCTGCCGGGCACCGGCGCGTTCGCGGTCCAACTCGGCGAAATGTGAACCGCGGCGGCGGTTGAACGTCTCCCGCGCCGCCGAATACCGCTTCCACAGCGCGTCATCCGTCTTGCGGTCCAGCCCGCTGATCGTGCGCCACTCCTCGAGAATCTCCCTGAGCCTGTCACCGGCGGCTTTCCACTGGCCCGAGTTGGCAGCGAGCTCCTCGGCCTCGGCCGCAAGGGCTTCCTTGCGGGCGGTCTGCGCGGCGCGGAACTCCTCGCGTTTGGCCTTGTCCGCGTGGGCGGCGGCGTCTGCGTGTTCGACGATGGCGGTCAGCCGCGCGGCCAGCGCGTCGACGTCACCGAGCACGTGCGCGTCGGGAAGCGTCTCGGCCAGTGCGGCCGCGGCCGACTTGATCTTGCGGGCGTCTCCCGTCCCGGACTGCAGGCGGCGCTCCATCAACGCGACCTCGGTGTGCAGGTCGTCGAAACGCCGACCGAAGTGGGCGAACGCGGCCTCGCTGTCGCCGGCCTGCCAGGAACCGATCACCCGCTCACCCGAGCCGGTGATCAGCCACACCGTCCCGTCGGGGTCGACGCGGCCGAAGCGGTGCGGATCGGTTGAGGGCGGCACGGCGACGGCCGGTGCCGGCCGACCGGGGCGGGGGACGGGGCGCGGCGGTCCTGGCCGGGGAGCGGGTTTTGCGGTGGCGGGCGGTGCTAATTCCCCGGTCGCTTCGCTCTCCCCCTCGCCTCCGGCTGGGAGGTGCCCCCAGCCCGCCGGACCGCCTGGCTCGCTGGTCGTCATATCCGTGTCCTCGTACCCTCCGCGCGGGGATTTCCGCGCACCTGCCGCGCGACGCGGCGCCTAGCTATCGCTTTCGAACGCTATTGAAGCAGGTCGCGGCTCCCCGTGCGCACGCCTTCACGATCGCTCCTTCCTGAACTTCGGGAGTCGTCGATGGCGAAGGCGGATATCGCCGGCCCCGCTCGCCCCGGGCGCTGCCGCCCACCCCGGCGGCGCGGCGGCGACCGCCGCCAAGCAACCGGCCTGACCACTAGGTTGGTGGCGTGCTGAGCGCGATCGCGATCGTCCCATCGGCACCGGTCATGGTGCCGGAGCTGGCCAGCGGCGCCGTTGACGAGCTGGCCGAGCTGCGGCAGGCCGTCGTGACGGCCGCCGCGGCGCTGCCCGTGCGATGGGTCGCGGTCGGCGCGGGGCGGGCCGACGCGGTGGTGGGTCCCGAGCGTGTCGGCACATTCGCCGGCTACGGCGTCGACGTGCGAATCACGCTGTCCCCGGTGGCTACCGGCGCGCTCGGCGAACTGCCGCTCTGCGCGCTGATCGCGGGCTGGGTGCGGGGTCAGGCCAAGCCCGAGGCGCATGCGGAGGTGCGGGTGTACTCCGCCGAGCACGACGCCGACGCCGCTCTGGCCCACGGCCGGCGGCTGCGCGCCGCGATCGACGAGGCGGCCGATCCCGTCGGCGTGCTCGTCGTCGCCGACGGCGCGCACACCCTCACCGCGCCCGCGCCCGGCGGCTACGCCCCGGATTCGATCCGGGTACAGGCCGCCGTAGACGACGCGCTGGCCGGTGGCGACGCCGCCGCGCTCACCCGGCTGCCGGACACGATCGTGGGCCGGGTGGCCTACCAGGTGCTGGCCGGGCTGACCGAGCCCGCGCCGCGGTCGGCCAGGGAGCTCTACCGCGGTGCGCCCTACGGCGTGGGCTACTTCGTCGGCTTTTGGCAGCCATGAGGCCGATCGCGATCATCGGCCCGACCGGCACCGGCAAGTCGGCGTTGGCGCTGGCGGTTGCCGAGCGGGTGGCCGGCGAGATCGTTAACGCCGACGCCATGCAGCTGTACCGGGGCATGGACATCGGCACCGCGAAGCTGCCCGTCGCCGAGCGTCGAGGCATCCCGCACCATCAGCTCGACGTCCTCGACGTCATCGAGACCGCCGCCGTCGCCCGCTACCAGCAGGCCGCCTCCGACGACATCGAGGCGATCGCGGCACGCGGATCGGTGCCGATCGTGGTCGGCGGGTCGATGATGTATATCCAGTCGCTGCTCGACGAGTGGTCCTTTCCGGCCACCGACCCCGCCGTGCGGGCAAAGTGGGAGACCCGCCTGGCCGAGGTCGGCGTTGCCGACCTGCACAGGGAGCTGGCCGGGGTTGACGCGTCTGCAGCCTCGTCAATCCTGCCGACCGACGGGCGCCGCATCGTGCGGGCGCTGGAGGTGGTCGAGCTGACCGGGCGGCCGTTCGCGGCGTCGGCGCCGGTGATCGGAACCCCCCGGTGGGATACCGCGATCGTCGGATTGGATTGGGATACAGCGATTCTCGACGACCGGTTGGCACACCGCACCGACCGAATGTTCGCCGAGGGCCTCGTAAACGAGGTGACGGTGCTACTCGGCCGCGGCCTGCGGGACGGAGTTACGGCCTCGCGGGCGCTGGGCTACGCGCACGTGATCGCCGACCTGGACGCAGGCGGTGACGGATCCGGCGCTCGTGAGCCGACCTTCGTCGGCACCCGCCGCTACGTGCGCAGGCAGCGATCGTGGTTCCGCCGCGACCACCGCATCACCTGGCTCGACGGCGCTGCGACCGGCAACGTCGAAGAAACGCTGCGGCTGTGGCGCCACGTATCCTGAGCAAGTGATGTTCGCCAAGGGTCACGGCACGCAGAACGATTTTGTGCTGCTGCTTGACCTGCCTTCGCGGCTCGAGTTGACGCCGGCCGCCGTGGCGGCGCTGTGCGACCGCCGCCGGGGTCTGGGCGCCGACGGGGTGCTGCGGGTGACGACGGCCGCGGCCGCGCAACCGTCCGGGGCGTTCGACCGGTTGCCCGAGGGTGTGCAGCCCGGCGACTGGTACATGGACTACCGCAACGCGGACGGATCGGTCGCGCAGATGTGCGGCAACGGCGTGCGGGTGTTCGCGCACTACCTGCGGGCCAGCGGCCTGGAGAACCGGGACGAGTTCGTCGTCGGTTCGCTGGCTGGGCCGCGGCCTGTCGTGCTGCACGACTGGGACGCCACGACCGCGGATGTGACCGTCGAAATGGGCAAGACCAACCAGCTTGGTACCGGAGAGGCGATCGTCGGGGGACGGCCGTTCGCGGGGTTGGCGATCGACGTGGGCAACCCGCATCTCGCGTGTGTGGACCCCGTCATGACCCTCGGCGAACTGGCGGCCCTCGATGTCGCGGCCCCGATCGCGTTCGACCGCGCGCAGTTCCCCGAAGGCGTGAACGTCGAGGTGCTGACGGCACCAGTTGGGGCACCCCCCTCGGTCACAATGCGGGTACACGAACGCGGTGTCGGTGAGACCCGATCCTGCGGTACCGGAACCGTCGCTGCCGCCGTCGCGGCGCTCGCATTCAACGGCGCGCACACCGGCACGCTTCGCGTGTGTATCCCAGGCGGTGAGGTCACCGTGACGGTGACCGACGCCACCAGCTACCTGCGCGGCCCGTCGGTTCTGGTGGCGACGGGTGAGTTATCCGAGGAATGGTGGCGTGCGCAGCAGCGTTAATTCACGTGCACGGACCGTTGTCTGCGTGCAAACCTGATATCGCATATGACTTATCCCGATTTCTCCATTGACACCACACCCAGTGCGGGCGAGCTGGCCCTCGACGACCGGTCAGCCCTGCGCCGGGTCGCTGGGCTGTCGACCGAACTGGCCGACATCTCCGAAGTCGAGTACCGACAACTGCGACTGGAACGCGTCGTGCTGGTCGGCGTGTGGACCGAAGGCAGCGCCGCCGACGCCAAGGCCAGCCTGGCCGAGCTCGCGGCGCTCGCCGAGACGGCGGGATCCGAAGTCCTCGAGGGCCTGATTCAACGCCGCGACAAGCCCGACGCGTCGACCTACATTGGCTCGGGCAAGGCGCAGGAGTTGCGTGAGGTCGTCGTCGCAACCGGTGCCGACACCGTCATCTGCGACGGCGAACTGAGCCCGGCCCAGCTCACCGCGCTGGAAAAGGCGGTCAAGGTCAAGGTCGTCGACCGCACTGCGCTGATCCTTGACATCTTCGCTCAGCACGCCACCAGCAGGGAGGGCAAGGCGCAGGTCGCATTGGCGCAGATGGAGTACATGCTGCCGAGGCTGCGCGGCTGGGGCGAGTCGATGTCGCGGCAGGCTGGTGGGCGTGCGGGCGGCAGCGGTGGCGGCGTGGGTCTGCGCGGTCCCGGTGAGACCAAGATCGAAACCGACCGCCGACGCATTCGTGAGCGAATGGCGAAGCTGCGCCGCGACATTCGGGGCATGAAGCAGGTCCGTGACACGCAGCGAAGCAGGCGGCTGGCCAGCGACGTGCCGTCGATCGCGATCGTCGGCTATACCAACGCCGGCAAGTCCAGCCTGCTCAACGCACTCACTGGCGCCGGTGTGCTTGTGGAGAACGCACTGTTCGCCACCCTCGAACCCACTACGCGCCGTGGGGAATTCCAGGACGGTCGGCCGTTTGTGCTCACCGATACCGTGGGGTTCGTCCGCCATCTGCCCACCCAGCTGGTGGAGGCGTTCCGGTCGACGTTGGAAGAGGTCGTCGACGCCGACCTGCTGGTCCATGTTGTGGACGGCTCCGACGTCAACCCCCTGGCTCAGATCAACGCGGTCCGTCAGGTGGTCAACGAGGTCATCGCCGACCGCGAGGGCAAGCCCGCCCCAGAGCTGTTGGTGGTCAACAAGGTTGATGCGGCCGGCGGTCTGGCGCTTGCGCAGTTGCGCCGGGCGCTGCCCGACGCGGTGTTCGTGTCCGCGCGCACCGGTGACGGTCTGGATCGCCTGCAGAAGCGGATGGGTGAGCTTGTGGTGCCCGCCGACACCATGGTCGATGTCACGATCCCTTACGACCGCGGCGATCTCGTCAACCGCGTGCACGCAGCGGGCCGCGTCGATGCCACCGAGCACACCGCCGACGGAACCAGGATCAAGGCACGGGTGCCGATCCCGCTGGCGTCAAGCCTGCGCGAGTTCGCGACCTTTTAGCCGCGCGCAGCCGCAATCACGCAGGACTAGGTGACGTCGAACACCTCAACGGCCGGAGTGGCCATCACCCGTTGCGACAGTTCGGCTTTCAATTCGTCAAGGCGGGACTCCTGGTCGTCGGTTCGATTCTCGGTGCGGGCCAGGTCGATGAACTCGTCGTCTACGAGGCCGTCGCGCAGCAATAAGGTGTTGGTCCGATCGCCGACCGTGACCACGAAGATGAAGTCCTCGAGCACTCGCCCGCGATCGGTCCTCACCAACGAGCGGTCAACGGTGTAGCGGCCGTCGGTCACCGCGCGGGTGACCGCCTCGAACCCGTCCCGGGCTCCCGGTCCGCGGAATGGCGTCCGCACGGTGACTGAGCGGCGATCTGGGGGCGCGTCGGGCGAGAGCGCCGCGAAGGCGCGCTGCATGACCTTGAACGCCATCGCCACACCGGCGGGTGAGTGGACGCCGTGATAGCGCATCATGTCGTCGATCGTGAACGTGATTGTCCGCCCGTGCTCGTCGACGGCCAGCGACTCGGCCATTTGCTGAGTGTATGCAGGCGGGCCTGCCCCCCGACCAACCATCCGGTTGGATGGGGTATTTTTCACGGTAATACCCCGTACCAGTCACCGGAGGTCAGCCATGGGCAGTGTCGTCAACTACGACCGCACCCTGTTCGAACCCGAGCACGATCTGTTCCGCGAGTCCTACCGCGCGTTCCTCGATCGCCACGTCGCGCCGCATCACGAGCAGTGGGAACAGGACAAGATCGTCGATCGCGGGGTGTGGCTGGAGGCGGGCAAGCAGGGCTTTCTCGGTATGGCGGTGCCCGAGGAGTATGGCGGCGGCGGCAACCCCGACTTCCGCTACAACGTGATCATCATCGAGGAGACCACCGCGGGACGCTACAGCGGGATCGGCTTCGGCCTGCACAACGACGTCGTCGCGCCGTATCTGCTGCGGCTGGCCAACGATGAGCAGAAGCAGCGTTGGCTGCCGCAGTTTTGCACCGGCGAAATCATCACCGCGATCGCAATGACCGAGCCAGGCACGGGAAGTGATCTGCAGGGCATCAAGACGCGGGCCGTCAACGAGGGCGACCACTATGTGCTCAACGGGGCAAAGACGTTCATCACCAACGGCATCAACGCCGACCTGGTGATCGTCGTTGCCTGCACCGACCCGGACAAGGGCGCGATGGGCTTTTCGCTGTTGGTCGTCGAGCGGGGAATGGCGGGTTTCGAGCGCGGCCGCAAACTCGACAAGCTCGGCCTGGACGCCCAGGACACCGCGGAACTGTCGTTCACCGACGTGAAGGTCCCCGCCGAGAACCTGCTCGGGGAAGAGGGCAAGGGCTTCATCTACCTGATGCAGAACCTGCCGCAGGAGCGGATCAGCATCGCGGTGATGGCAGCCGCGGCGATGGAGTCCGTGCTCGAGTTGACGCTGCAATACACCAAGGACCGCAAGGCATTTGGCCGCCCGATCGGCAGCCAGCAGAACAGCCGGTTCCTGCTGGCCGAGCTGTCCACCGAAGCGACGGTGGTACGGATGATGGTCGACGAATTCCTCAAACTGCACCTCGAGGAGAAGCTGACCGCCGAACAAGCCGCGATGGCCAAGTGGTATTCGACCGAGAAGCAGGTCTACTTGATCGATCGCTGCCTGCAACTACATGGCGGCTACGGCTACATGCGCGAATATCCGGTTGCGCGGGCGTATCTCGACTCACGGGTGCAAACGATCTACGGCGGCACGACGGAGATCATGAAGGAGATAATCGGCCGCAGTCTCGGGCTGTAATGGCTCTGCGTCGAAATCGACGCATTGCAGACGCCTACTCGCACTTCCGCGCCAAAACGCGATTCTCGGCGTCCAAGCGCCACAAGGTAATTTCTTCCCACACCGGCGATGTTCCTTGGTAATCGACGTCTGCTGACGCAGAGTTGACGGGCACGGAACTTTTCAGAGAACTTTCGCCGACCGCGGGGAGGATCAATGGGCGGGCAGCGGGCGCTGCGGAGCACGGTGATCGGTCGGGTCGCGATCGGTCTGCTGACGGCGGGTGTCTTGCTGGCGCCCGTCGCAGCGGCCACTCCCGACAGTGACGCCAACGATGCGATCACTGCGTCGTGGCAGGCCAGCGGGGGCGACACGGGCCCGCTAGGAGCCAAAGACGGCGATGTCTACGCTGTCGGCGCGGGCTTCGGGCAGAACTTCGCTGGCGGGAAGATCTTCTTCACCCCGGCCACCGGCGCCCACGTGATGACGGGCGCGATCCTGGACAAGTACCAGTCACTCGGCGGGCCGGCAGACAGCGACCTGGGCTTTCCCACCATCGACGAGGGCGCCGGGCGCGCCCCCGACAGCCGCAACACCACGTTCAGCGCCACCGACAATCCCGTGATCTTCTGGACCCCCGCAACGGGGGCCCGCGTTGTTCGCGGCCCGATAAACGCCGCGTGGGACAAGCTCGGCGGCTCGGCGGGCGTACTGGGGGTGCCTGCCGAGGACGAGGCCTACCGCGGCGGGGTCATCACTCAAAAGTTCACCGGCGGCGAGGTGTCGTACGACGGGCAGAAGAAGGCCTTCACCACCGATCCTCCCGATCTTGCCGGACAGCTGGCGGACCTGGCGATCCCCGACGACCCGACCTCTGCGATCAACGCGGCGCGGCGGGCGGCCGGCGGTGCGCTCGGCCCGCTGGGCGCCGCCCAGGGTGCGCCGTACGCGATCGGCCCGAACGGGACCGGACAGAACTTCGCCGGCGGCAAGATCTTCTACACCCCGTCCACCGGGGCGACCGTCGTCACCGGCCAGGTTCTGGCCAAATACGAAAGCGTCGGCGGCCCCGAGGGCGACCTCGGCTTCCCCACCTCCAGCGAGGTCGACGGCGGCCTGGCCCCAGCCAGCCGGACCATCAGCTTCGCCGCCGCAGACAAGCCGGTCATCTTCTGGACGCCCGACTACGGCGCTGTCATCGTCCGCGGCGCCATGAATGTGGCCTGGCAGAAACTCGGCGGCGCAAAGGGCGCACTCGGCGCGCCGATGGCCGATCAGACAGCAAACGGCGGCGTCATCACCCAGCGTTTCAGCGGCGGCGCGATCTCATGGGATGGAGCGAAGAAGACCTTCAGCACCGAGCCGTCGAAATTGGCCTCCGAGCTTTCCGGCGTCCAGGTTCCCGGCCAGGACATGCCGAAGGCGCCGAACAACTCACATGCCTCGAACACCAACGGCAAGAAGTGGTTTGGGTTCACCTGGTGGTGGCTGCTGGCCATCATTCCGGTGCTTGCGCTCGTCGGGCTCATTGGCTTCGCGGCGGTGCGGAATCGCCGCGGCGGCGGTGACGACTATCTGTTCGACCACGAGCGCGTCGACGACGATCGATTCGAACACGACGACATGCATGGCCTCGGCACCCCGCCCTCGTATTTCGCGCAACGTGAGCCGGCCCCCGCCTCCCAGCTGCCCGGCAACCCCGCGCAGGATAACCCGGGGGGCGCTCCGTCCGTGGTCGATCAGAGGCGCCTGCCACCGGCACCGATAAGCCTGTGGGGAGCACCTGAACACACCGACGAGCCCGTGACGGTGAAGGAGCCGGTGGTGGCGGTGCCCGAACCGCCCGAACCGCCCGCACCGCACGAAATGTCCGAACCACCCGAACCACCCGAACCGCCCGAACCGCAGGAGGAGGACCCCGACAAGGTCGACACCGCACCGACGCGCCTGGCTACCCCGCTCGAGCACGATCCGTTGACCGACACCGGGCGCCACGCGCGCATCGGCATCCAGGAGCCCGACCCATCGGCGACCGCGCTTCACCTTCCGCTCGATGATCCCGGCCGGGCGCCGGAGGGCTATCCGGTCAAGGCGAACACCAGATCCGGGCTGTACTGGGCGCCCGGCGGCGCTCACTACGACGATGCGCAAGCCGAAATCTGGTTCGCCAGTGAGGAATTCGCGATCACCAACGGCTTTGTAAACGGTGACCGCAATAGCGTCGGAACCGGTAGCGGTTAGATCTTGCGGATGACGGTGACGACCTTGCCGAGCACGGCCGCGTCGTTGCCGGGGATCGGATCGAACGCCGGGTTGTGCGGCATCAGCCAGACCTGGCCACGGGTCCGTTTGAACGTCTTGACCGTGGCTTCGCCGTCAATCATCGCCGCGACGATATCGCCGTTGTCGGCCACGTTCTGCTGGCGCACGACCACCCAGTCGCCGTTGCAGATGGCCGCGTCGACCATCGAATCGCCGACGACCTTGAGCAGGAACAGCGAGCCCTCGCCGACCAGCTCGCGGGGCAACGGGAAGACGTCCTCGACCGCCTCCTCCGCGAGGATGGGTCCACCGGCCGCGATGCGCCCCAGCACGGGCACGAACGTCGGCTCAGGAAGCGCGTCGGAGCCCGCGACGTCGGTGGTGACGATTGGTGCGCCCTCGGCGGCGCCGCGCACGTCGACGGCGCGCGGCCGGTTGGGATCGCGCCGAAGGTAGCCCTTGCGCTCCAGCGTGCGCAGCTGGTGGGCGACGGACGATGTCGAGGTCAGACCGACCGCGTCGCCTATCTCCCTGATGCTCGGGGGATAACCGCGACCGGTGACCGAGGCGCGGATGACGTCCAGAATGGTGCGCTGACGCTCGGTCAGACCCGTGCGTCCGGTGTTTTCCGTCTCGCTCATGGCGCTGAATGTAGTCCGCACAGCCTCAATAATCAAACATGTGTTCGAGGCGTGTCGGATCTGGCTGTCCGGCCGATGCAGGCCACGGAACGGCCGCGGAAATTTGTCGGTGGGCTGCCCTATCGTTTCACAACAGTTCGATCACATGTTCTATAAATCGAACAGATGAGCGAGTATATTCGAACATAGGAGCGAAAACCGTGGAGCGGAAGGCAGGCAGATGACGATCCTCGACACCCCAGAAGACACCCAGGAAATCCAGGCAGCACCGGCGGTCAGGCCGGGATTCCGGCCGGCAGGCAGCCGGCGGCGGCCGTCATCACGCCGCCCGGGCCGGGCGCCGATGCGCTACCGCGGAACCGGCGTGCTGATGTCCCGCGCGTCGCATCGACGGCGCCCCATCACACCGGTCACCACCGTGCTGCTGGCCCTGCTGGCCGCGGGCATCACCGTGTGGCTTGGCCTGGTGGCTCAGTTCGGTGGGGTAGTGGGCACCTCGGCACCCGTACCGGCCAAGTTTGCGGTGGTCCAGGTCCAGGCGGGGGAGACGCTGCAGCAGGTGGCCCATCGAGCGGCGCCCGACGCGCCGGTCGGCCAGGTTGTGGAGCGCATCCGCGAACTGAACCAACTGGACTCGGTGGCGCTCGACGCCGGTCAGACGTTGATCACGCCAGTCGGCTGAGGTATCCGGTGAGCGGTGAAAGACGGTGCCGCGCAACGGTCTTACGTCGTATGCCGGCGGCGTATGCGCCAATTCTCCCGGTCCTGGGCCACTCCGGGGGCACGCAGGTACGCTCGGAGAGGTTCGAGGTGCTTGTTTGTCGGGGTGAAGGAGCGGTGATGCACTGTCCGTTCTGTCGCCACCCCGACTCCCGGGTCGTCGATTCCCGCGAGACCGACGAGGGTCAGGCGATTCGTCGCCGCAGGTCATGTCCGGAATGCGGTAAGCGGTTCACCACGGTTGAGACGGCGGTGTTGGCCGTCGTCAAGCGCAGCGGTGTCACCGAGCCGTTCAGCAGGGAAAAGGTCATCAGCGGCGTGCGCCGGGCGTGTCAGGGGCGAGACGTCGATGATGATGCGCTGAATCTGCTTGCGCAGCAGGTTGAGGACACCGTCAGGGCCACCGGCTCTCCCGAAGTGCCCAGTCACGAAGTGGGGCTGGCGATCCTGGGCCCACTGCGCGAGCTCGACGAGGTGGCCTATCTACGATTCGCCTCGGTCTACCGGTCGTTCTCGTCGGCAGAGGACTTCGAGCGGGAGATCGAGGCGCTGCGGGCGCACCGCGACGTCGCCGCTCAGGGCTGACCGCCGGATGGTCAGTCGAGCTGCCTGGTGCTGTCGCGGACAACCCGGCCCGCGACCCTGACCCAGCCCTCCGGGCTCCACTCGGTGTGGATCACCGATCCCTTGCCCTGCACGATGGTCAGGTCGCGGCTGAGGTAGTCGGTGATCCGCATGGCAGCCGCGCCGGTCGCCTCGTCCTCGGGGATGCCGAGGTGGCTGGCGAACATCCGGGACCGGATCGTGCCGGCAGGTTTGTCGATCCAGGCCCACAAGTAGTGCTCCACATCTTCGGTGTAGTCCGCACGGTCGGCGGCCAGCACGTCATCGACCGAATCCAGGTCGTAGATCGCGAACTCCGGCGCCCACTCCGAGCGGGCATTGACGGCGGTCAGATCGTCGGCGTAATCGACCTGCACGATGCCCGCGGGAACCTGCAGTGTGTTGACGGGAGTGCCGCAATCACGCAACCACCACGACGCGCCCACCGTCGGATGTCCGGCGAACGGCAGCTCGGTGGTGGGGGTGTAGATGCGCGCGTGAGCCGTGTTGGCTCCCCGCTCGGGCACCTGGATGAATACCGTTTCGCTGTAACCCAATTGGGTAGCTATCCGCTGATGATCGCTCGGTTTCACCGTACCGGCGGCCACTACGCCGAGGGGGTTGCCGAACTTACCGCCGGGGTCGGTGAAAACGCGCAGCACTGTCACGTCGGTGGCCATGTGCCGATGCTACCGACGGCTGGCGGTCAGGTGGCGCTGCGCTCGTCGGCGTCCATCGCGTCGAGCACCGCGACCCTGGTGTCGACGGATCCGCCGATGGTGCCCTCGCTGACCCCGGTGCGCAGCAGAGCGCGGAGGAATTCCTGGTCGTAGACGGCGGGCCCGGTGGAGTCGATGAACCGCTCGACGACCTCGACGAAGCGGTCCGGATCGTCGTGGAACGGGAAATGCCCTGAGCCTTCGAAGATCTCCAGCTGAGAGCCGGGCATCGCGGCGTGCGCCATCCGGGCGTGACTCACCGGGATCACCGAATCCCGGGTACCCCAAATCAGTTGCACTGGAACAGATTGCGTCAAATAACATCGGTCCAGCATGGTGACCACCTGGCCGCGCCAGTCGACAACGGCGCGCAAGGTACGGGCGAAGGCCGACGACGCGGTCGGCTCGGGCAGGTCGGCCAGGATTCGCAGCACGTCGGGCAGGTCGCGGCCAAGACCGGTCGACCCGAACACCGCGCCGGCGACGCGTCCCGCTGCCTGCAGCGCGGGCAGCACGAGCGGTAACCGCAGGAACGCCAGCGCTTCGCTGCCCATCGGCAGCGAGGCGATCCGCAGCGCCACGTTGACGTCCTTGGTCACGCCGCCGGTCCCGACCAGGATCAGGCGATTTACCAATTGCGGGAACTGGTACGCGAACTGCATCGCGACCCCACCGCCGAGCGAGTGACCGATCGCGGTGACATTGTCGATGTCAAGGACGCTGAGCAGGTCCCGCATGCCGTTGGCGTAGGCGGCGACCGAATAGTCGGCACGCGGCTTGTCGGACTTGCCGTGGCCCAACAGATCTGGGGCGATGACGGTGAACCGCTGCGCCAACTTGGTCTGCACCGTGCTCCAGGTCGTCGAGTTGTCGCCGACGCCGTGGATCAGCAGGATCGCCGGGCCGGAGCCGGCCACCCGGAACGCACGCCGATATCCGTGGATGGTGCGGAACTGCAGCGAGGGCGTGAGTTCCCGCACGGAGCGCAGGTTGGGCTTTCGCGGTGTCATTCTGCCAACTTCGTTGTCGGGCGGGTGAGGTTGCTACTTGTCGTCGGGGTCGTCCTTGAATTTGTCACCGGTCTGTTGCGCCAGAAACCGCTCGAACTCGGCGCCGAGCTCGTCCCCGCTGGGTAGATCCTCATCGCGCGCCAACAGCGACCGGTTCTCCTGTGCGGCGACGAACGCATCGTACTGGCGCTCCAGTGCTGTCACCACTTGAGCGACTTCCGGGCTCGCCTCAACCTGCTCGTTGATCTTGTCGTGAACCTCTAGGCCCGCCTGGGTCAGCGCGGCCAGCGGGATCGACAGTGATCCGCTCTTGGCGACCTGGGCCAGCAGCGCCTCGGCGGCGGCGGGGTAGTCGGTCTGGGCCAGGTAGTGCGGGACGTGGACGGTGTACCCGACCACCTCGTGGCCGTGTTGGGCCATCCGGAACTCGAACAGGTTGGAGACACTGCCCGGTACCTGCACTTCGCCCACCCAGGGCGTGTGGTCGGCGATCAGCTCCTTGTCGTTGGCGTGCGCGGTCATCGTGATCGGGCGGGTGTGCGGGACCGCCATCGGGATGGTGCCAAGACCGATCAGCCGCCGGACGTCCAGCCGCTCCGCGAGCAGACGCACCGCTGTGATGAACCGCTCCCACTTCAGGTCCGGCTCTAACCCCGCGAGCAGCAGAAACGGCGTGCCGACGCTGTCATGCAGCGCGTAGAGGCTGAGTTCGGGCTCCTCGTAGTGGGTGAAGTGGTCGGTCTTGAACGTCATCAAGGGCCGCCGGGAGCGGTAGTCGAGCAATTCGTCGATCGCGAACGACGCCACCAGCTCGGTGTCCAGCGTGTTCTTGAGGTGCGTCGCCGCCAGCCGAATGGCATGCCCGGCGTCGGAGAAGCCTTCAAGGGCATGGATCAGCACCGGTCCGCGGCCGTCAGGGGAGGACAACTGCGGCGCGGGAAACTCCAGCTCGTACATACCTGTTTGCTCGGGTTGGTACTGCTGTTCTGGGTTCTCTGCGTGGTCGGCCATGCCTCGCCTCCTCGTGACCACTAGTGTCGCTCATTTTGCGGGTGATGCACGGCGGCCCACCCGTCAGTTCCAACATGATGCCGCCAATGTCGCATTCCATCAGGGGTGCCCGTTAACCGAACCTGCTGAACCTGGGCACCCGGATGTTTGCTTGGCGTGCCGCCACGCCCGTATTCGGGCAAGATCGGTGTGATGCGCTTCTCCGCGGCAGGCCGGATTGCCCTCGTGACGGGTCTGCTCGCGGCCGCGTTGACGTCGTCGTGTGGCCGTTCTGCCTCCATGACCAGCCCAACGAACACCAGCAAAACCGCCTCCACCACCGTACCTGCGGCGACCGCTGCCAGGCCCGTCACTGCAAAGCCGGTGCCGCCCGACCGCAGGGTGGGCGCGGTCTTTGTCGGAAGCGCCTCGTTGCACACCTGCACCGGCGCAGTGCTCGACTCGGCCGGTGGTGACCTGATTCTCACCGCCGCCCACTGCTTGTCCCAGGGCAGCGACGCCACGTTCGTCGCCGGCTTCAACGATGACGCCGCGCCCGAGGATGTCTGGCACATCGACGCGGTCTACCTGGATCCGCGCTGGGTGCAGAACCAGGATCCGCTTGCCGACTTCGCGATCGCACGGGTGAGCCGCGACAGCGGCGGAACACTGGAAGCGCAGGCGGGCAGCGCGCTCACACTGGCACCGGCTCCCAAGCCGGGAACGACGGTCACCGTCACCGGCTACGCGAGCGGCGTCGGTGGCGGCCCGATCGGCTGCCGGACAGCCACCGCCGCGGTGACCAATGGCTTTCCGTCGCTGCCGTGTGCCGAACTGGTCGACGGCCTGTCCGGGGCGCCGTGGGTCACCGGATCTGACGTCACCGGTCTGATCGGTGGCCTGGACGGCGGTGGCTGCGACAACGACAGTCTTTCGTATTCACCGCCTTTCGACGACGCGATCACCGGTCTGTACGCCCGCGCGCAGGCGGGCGGTCCAGCCGATGACGCGCCGACGGGGTTCGCCGACGACTGTTACTGAGAGCGGAATTGGTTCAACGCACGCAACTTGTTCATCACGTCCAGCGCCGCGACCTTGTAGGCCTCCGAGAACGTCGGGTAGTTGAAGACGGCGTCCACGAGGTATTCCACGGTGCCGCCGCAGCCCATCACGGCCTGCCCGATGTGCACCATTTCGGTCGCGCTGGTGCCGAAGATGTGCACGCCCAGCACCTTGAGGTCCTCGGTCGACACCAGCAGCTTGAGCATGCCGTAGGAATCGCCTGCGATCTGCCCGCGGGCCAATTCCCGATACCGCGAGATCCCGACCTCGTATGGAATCGAGTCCTTGGTCAGATCCACCTCAGTGGCGCCGACGTAGGACACCTCGGGGATGGAGTAGATGCCGATCGGCTGCAGCTCGGGCATGCACTTAGTACAGGGTTCACCGAACGCGTGATAGGCCGCCAGTCGGCCCTGATCCATCGATGTGGCGGCCAGCGCCGGGAAGCCGATCACGTCGCCGACCGCGTAGATGTGGTCGACCTTCGTCTGGAACTGGTCGTCGACGAAAATCCGTCCGCGGCTGTCGGTTTCGAGGCCGGCGTTGCCGAGGTCGAGATGCTCGGTCTGACCCTCGCGTCCGGCCGAGTACATCACCGTTTCGGCGGGAATCTGCTTGCCGCTGGCGAGCGTGGTCACGGTGCCCGCGGCGCCAACGTCGACAGCCGTCACCTCTTCGCCGAAGCGGAACGTCACTGCCAGGTCGCGGAGATGGAACTTCAGGGCCTCGATGATCTCGGGATCGCAGAAGTCCAGCATCGAGTCGCGCTTCTCGACGACGGTGACCTTGGTGCCAACCGCCGCGAACATCGAGGCGTATTCGATGCCGATCACGCCCGCGCCCACCACCACCATCGATGACGGCAGCGACTTCAGGTCGAGGATCCCGTCGGAGTCCAGCACGCGGTCCTCATCGAACTCCACACCCGGCGGGCGGGCCGGTTTGGTGCCGGTGGCGATCACGATGAACTCACCGGTCACGGTGGTGCGCTCGCCGCGGTTGGGCTCCTCGACAAGCACGGTGTGCGCGTCGACGAATCGGCCGTGGCCCTGGATCACATCGATCCGGTTGCGCATGAGCTGCGACCGCACCACATCCTGCTCCTTGCCGATGACGTGTGTCGTGCGGGCCAGCAGGTCGGCGGGGGTGATCTTCTCCTTGACGCGGTAGCTCGCCCCGTACAGTTCGCGCTGGCTCATGCCGGTGAGATAGACCACGGCCTCACGCAGCGTCTTCGACGGGATGGTCCCGGTGTTCACGCAAACACCACCGAGCATCCGACCGCGCTCGATCACCGCGACCGATTTGCCGAGCTTCGCTGCCGCGATCGCGGCCTTCTGCCCGCCCGGACCAGAACCGATCACGACGAGGTCGTACTCCAGCATCGAACCCATGGCAAAAGGTTTACGCCGATTGGGGTGATCGCGCATGTCGACCCACGTCAAGAAATTGTGAATAAATACATTTCGCCGGTGGATTCGGTGCACCCCGCGCGCCTGACCGGTGGCCGCACCGAGCGGTGAGACGATGACGGCAATGGTCGCCACACTGTTCCGGTGTGTGCGTGGGTCGGTGATCATCGCCGGTTGCGCGCTCGTCGTAGCCTCCGTGTTGCTGGGCGGATGCACCCGCTCGATCATCGGGACGCCGCAGCCCGGTGAGGGCCGGCCCGATCCGATTCCCGTGGCGGGCCTGCTGATCGAGCCCGAACGCTTTCCTGAGCGCTATCCCGCCGTGGTGCTCGACGAGACGGCGGTATCCCGGGCGCTGCAGGACATCGATGGCGTCGGTGCCGCATCCACGGTGACCCCGCCGGAATGTGCGCCGCCGCCGTTGGAATCGCGGCAAACGGCCGCGGTTCAGGGCATCGACAGCGACACCGCGAGCAGCCTCATCGTCGCCGTGACCCGGGGATCCCCGCCGTTGCACGGGCGGGCCGAGCAGCTGACGGCGTGCCCGTCGTTCACGGTCGTCTGCGGCGCGGACGAGTCGGCGGTCACGGTGACCGTGATGCCCGCCCCGCCTGTCAACGCCGACGACACCTACGCGGTCGACCAGACCGTGTTGATCCAGTCATCGGGCGTGATGCGCAGAACCCGCACACTGGCCGGGCAGGTCGGCGACGTGCGGATCGCCGCCACCTGGCTACTCCAGGGCACGCCGGAGAGCACAACGGACATCGCTCCCGATACGCAGGCGCTGGACCTGTTGTTCACCGACGCCGTGCTGAAGGTCCGCCGCGCCGGCGGGCCGTAATTCATCCCCAGTCGCGAGTTCATCCCCAGCGCGCGACCGGCCGCCTCAGCTGTGGCCGTACACCGACAGTGCCGCTTGAAATGTTCAGGCCATGACGACATCGCAACCGCCCGACTTTAACCTCAACCGCCCCGGCGTCCTGATTGCGGCCCTGCCCGCCGTGCTCGGGTTCGTGCCGGAGAAGTCCCTCGTGCTCGTAACCGTTGACCGCGGCGAAATGGGATGCGTTATGCGCGTTGACCTTTCATCTGAATTAACGGGTTCGGTTGGCCACATCGCCGAGGTGGCCGCCGCCGCGAGGCCGGACTCCGCGATCGCGGTGGTGGTCGACGAGGAGGGCGCGGACTGCAGAATGTGCAACGACGAGTACCGCGTGCTGGCCAACAAGTTGACATCGGAGCTGGCGTCGCGGGGGATCGAGCTTCTCGCCGCTCACGTGGTCGACCGGGTTGCCCGCGGTGGCCGCTGGCACTGTGCCGACGGGTGCGGCAGCGCCGGGACGGTTGACGATCCGTCGGCGTCGCCGTTGGCCGTGGCGGCCGTTCTCGACGGGCGCCGGCTCTACGCTCGGCGCTCCGAACTGCAAGCGGTCATCGGGGTTGTCGATCCCGCCCGCAGCGCCGCGCTGGCCGGGGTCATTCGCCGCGGCAAGCAACGGGGCCAACGCCCTGATGACCGCCCCGACAACGCGGCACGGCGCGACATCGAACGCGCGATCGCTGCCGCCGCGCGATATGCCGATGGCGACATACTGTCCGATGCCGAGCTGGCCCGCCTGGCGCGGTCGCTGGCCGACGCCCGGGTGCGTGACACGCTGTATGCGCTTGCGATCGGAGAGACCGCGGACACCGCCGAGACGCTGTGGGCGATGCTCTCGCGCACCCTGCCGGAGCCGTGGCGCGTGGAAGCCCTTGTGCTGCTGGCTTTTTCGGCCTATGCCCGCGGAGATGGTCCGTTGGCCGGGGTGTCGCTGGAGGCCGCGTTGCGGTGTGAGCCCAGCCACCGGATGGCGGGGATGTTGGACACCGCACTGCAGTCCGGCATGCGGCCCGAACGGATCCGCGAACTCGCGGTCACCGGTTACCGGCTGGCCGCTCGGCTCGGCGTCGCACTGCCGCCGAGACGGGCGTTCGGGCGGCGGGCGGGATAGCGGTTAGACCTTCTCGACCTTCACGGCATGCGCCATGTGGTGGGGTAGCTCGACCTGCTCGTGGCCGGGGATCACGATCGCCACCCCGCCGTGATCGTTGGCCTCGACCGTCACCCGCGCATTCGGCACCACGCCCGCATCCTTGAGCCGGCCGATCAGCTCTACGTCTCCCTGGACGTGCTCGGTCAGCTGGCGCACCACGACCGCGACGGGCATGCCGGAGGGCAGCTCGGTGAGCCGCACCAGGTTGACGTCGTCGCGCGCGGTCATGTCGACACCGAGTTCGGACAGGCCGGGGATCGGATTGCCGAACGGCGAGGTGGTCGGATTGTTGAGCACCTGCACCAGACGGCGTTCGACGTCCTCGCTCATCACGTGTTCCAAGCGGCACGCCTCGGCGTGCACTTCCTCCCACGGCAACCCGATGACGTCCACCAGCAGGCGCTCGGCCAGCCGATGCTTACGCATCACGGAGATGGCCAGGGTGCGGCCCTTTCCGGTCAGCTCGAGATGCCGGTCGCCGGCGACGTGCAACAGGCCGTCGCGCTCCATCCGCGACACGGTCTGGCTGACGGTGGGGCCACTCTGCTCGAGACGTTCGGCGATGCGCGCCCGCAGCGGCACCACGCCCTCTTCCTCGAGGTCGTAGATCGTCCGCAAGTACATCTCGGTGGTATCGACAAGATCGTTCATTTAGGCAACCCTCCGTCACGCGAGAGTCTACCGGTCTAGCCGCCTGAACTGCGGCGCAACATCAGGCGGAGACTTCAATGTGGCTTAGCTGGCGTAAGACCGCAAGCGGTCGGCGCGATCGCCGTTGCGCAGCTTGGCCATCACCTCGCGCTCGATCTGGCGGACCCGCTCCCGGGACAGCCCGAAGAGCTTGCCGATCTGATCCAGGGTGCGTGGCTGGCCGTCGTCGAGGCCGAATCGCAGCCGGATGACCTGCTGCTCCCGCTCGTCGAGGGTGGCCAGCACGTGGCGGATGTCGGTGTGCAACAACTCGGAGATCACCGCGTTCTCGGCCGACATCGCCTCGGCGTCCTCGATGAAGTCGCCCAGCGGGGCTTCCTCGTCGCTGCCGACCGGCATGTCGAGGCTGACCGGGTCCCGGCTGTGCTCGAGCAGATCGGTGATCTTGTCCACCGGAATGCCCGATTCGGCGGCCAGTTCCTCGTCGGTGGCTTCCCGACCGAGGTTCTGGTGCAGCTCGCGCTTGATCCGGGCCAGCTTGTTGACCTGCTCGACCAGGTGCACGGGCAGGCGGATGGTGCGGCTCTGATCGGCCATGCCGCGGGTGATCGCCTGCCGGATCCACCACGTGGCATACGTCGAGAACTTGAAGCCCTTGGTGTAGTCGAACTTTTCCATCGCGCGGATCAGACCCAGGTTGCCCTCCTGGATCAGATCGAGCAGGGGCATGCCACGACCGGTGTAGCGCTTCGCCAGCGACACGACAAGCCGAAGGTTCGCCTCGAGCAGGTGGCGACGGGCCGCTTCACCGTCGCGCACAACCGCGGCAAGATCACGTCTGCGGTTCTCGCCCAAGCGCTTCCGTGTCTCGAGCAGATGCTCTGCGTAAAGGCCTGTCTCGATGCGCTTTGCAAGCTCGACCTCATCGGCGGCATTGAGCAGGGCCGTTTTGCCAATGCCGTTCAGGTACACGCGTACGAGATCAGCGGCTGGACTCTGGGCGTCCAAGTCGTTGTCGACGCGAGTTGTGGTGGCAATTGCCATGACGGCCTCCTGGATCTACTGCAACTGTCATGGACTACAACGCCCATGTGCCGCTAAGAGTTCCCGCTCGTTGACCGGTTCACACGTTCTGATCTGCGGTTATCCCGCCTCGACCTGAGAATGCGCTGAGAAAAGAGCCAGAAGTTTTCTCAGCCGGGAACATCGCGCGGCGCATCGCCGTCGTCGGGTTGCCGCGACGACTGCGCAGGGGCCTCGAGAGCGGGCCGCTCGGCCGTCGGAAACAGGGGGATCCGCCTCGATTGATAACGCCTCGGCTCATCCGCCCGGCGCGGCGGTCGGTCGTTGGCGATCAGCACCGCCATCCACGGCAACGGAACCGATATCAGAATGATTGCGAGCGAAATGAGCCCGTTCTGCCACATGCCGTATGCGATCGCCGCGAAGATCAGCGCCGGGATGCGCCAGAACATCAGGGTCAGGTACTTGCGGACGCGCTGTCGGTGCTCCTCCTCGAAAGGCAGCGCGGCGCGGGTGATCAGGACGGGCCGACCGTCGTCGTCGAAACTCAGCTCTTGGCCGTGTTTCATACCTCCACTGTTCCACACTCGGCGTCTGCTGTACGGGCCGGATTGGGTGCGGGCAAAATGGGGGCATGCGAACCCAGACGATCGAGCGCACCGACACCGACGAACGCGTCGACGACGGGACCGACAGCGACACCCCGAAGTACTTCCACTACGTCAAGAAGGACAAGATCGCCGAGAGCGCGGTCATGGGTACGCACGTCGTCGCGCTGTGCGGCGAGGTGTTCCCGGTGACGCGGGCGGCCAAGCCGGGCTCACCGGTGTGCCCCGAGTGCAAGCGCATCTACGAGAAGCTCAAGAAGTAGCGCCGTCCGCCTTGGCCGTAGCAGCGGCCGGCTCTTCGGCGCCCGGGCCGCCCCCGTTCCCGTTCCGTGATTCGGCTTTCTCCTCCAGCCACCACCGGAACCGTTTCGCGTGGGTGACCGGCGCAGGCCAGTCCTCTTCGATCGCGGCGTTGAGCTCGGCGCCCAGCATGATCGCGAACCCGAGGAAGAAAGCGAACAACAGAAAGGCGATCGGCGTGGCCAGCGCGCCATAGGTGTAGCCGGTGCGGGTGATCCACGTCAGGTAGACCCGCAGCCCGTAGGTGGCGACCAGGAACACCACCGTCGCCAGCACCGAGCCGACAACCAGCCGATGTGTTGGCAGGGGTTTGGGCAGCGACACCCGATAGAGGATGGTGACCGCGACAATCAGACCGAGGATCAATACCGGGTAATAGCCGAACTGCAGCACGTTGTCCCAGCTGTCCGGCAGGTACTGGGCGATCTTGCGCGGTCCCAGGGCGATAAACGGCGCGCTCGCGATCGCGCCCACCAGCATGATCACGTACAGACCGAGCGCGTAGAACCGCTGCCGTACGGGGTGGCGCAGCGCGGTCTGATCGTGCGCTTCGACGACCGAATCGACGAACGCCGAGATGGCCGACGAGCCTGCCCACAGTGAGATCACGAATCCCACCGACACCACCTCGCCACGGGCACCCTTGACGATGTCTCGGACGGTCGGCGCGATGATCTCGTTGACCACGTTTTGGGAGAAGAACCTGCCGGCCGTGCTGATCAACTGATCCTGGATGGCCGGCAGGGTGGCCGGGCCGAACGCGGGCGCGATGTACGCCAGACTGCCCAGCATCCCGAGCAGCAGCGGTGGCAGGGACAGCGCACACCAAAACGCCGCCTGAGCCGACTCGGAGAAGATCGAGTCATCCCAGCTTTTCGACAGCGTGCGCCGCGCGATACGCCAGATGTGGTGGCGGGACGGCTTCACCGGCTGCGGCTGGTCAGTCATGACCAGTCCAGCATGCCGTGTTGGGTACTACAGCTCCAGCGGGCTGACTTCGATAACGGCGGCCAGCTCGACCAGCTTTGCCTCGTGCTCGTTGGCGTGGTGCTGGCAGAACAGCAGCTCGGCGCCGGACGGAAGCTTCGCACGTACACGAGCAGCGGCACCGCAGCGGTCGCAGCGATCAGCCAAGGTCAATTCCAGACTGGTGAGCGTCGCGTTCATGGCACCTCCATCGATTGCTCGCGTACGTCTACTGTCTCAGACGCTTTCGGTTGCGGCCTTGTTCCC
>DATARY010000215.1:0-12020 GCA_036263935.1 Mycobacterium sp. | reverse complement strand
CAATCGAGATCCCAGTTGTAATCGGCGAAATGGTGGAAGGTCGACTCAGCGATCGCCCGACCCATCGGTCGGCCGTCCGGAGTGAGTTCACCGTCGAGCACGACGGCGAGGTTGAAGCGGCGGCCGGTCGTGGTGCTGCGGCCCTGCGCGATCGCTGTGGCGAAGGGAAGGTTCGCCGCTACCAGACCCTCATGCGGGTGGGCAGGGAACCACTCGATCCGCCTGCTGGCGGTCTGCCTGGTATACAACAGCTTGTGCACCGGTTCTACGGCGAGTACCGGTTGATAATCGCCGTTGGCACCGGAGTGGTAGTTGGGCCACGAGATGCTCGGGGTGTCTTGGTCGTCGCACATCGTGGTGGGGTCGACGGTCTTGTCGTGGAACTCGTTGATCAAGCCCAGCGCCCCGAGTCGGCCCAGGCAACAGCCCAAGTCTTGGTGATCACGCGCGGTGAGCACCCCGCCACCCTTCTCGCGGAACCTCTGGATGGCTTGCGCGTCAGCCGCTGTGAGGCCCTCACCGACATCGACCGCCATCAGCCACAGCTGGTCGAACTTGAGCTCGTCGATATGACTCAGTACGAGGTCGTCGCCGCCCCGGTTCGCCCGGTTACGCGCTAGCACATCGTGGCCGGCGGCCCGCAGTTCGTCGGCCAGCAGCGAAAAGCGGCTGATGTCCCAATCGTCCGGGCTTTCCGGAATGGTCGTTTGCAACAAGATTCGTGACATCGCAACTCACTCCTGTACAAGGGATTACGGCCTGCCCGCGTGGGCAGGTACGCGCAGATGCTTGCGCGCTTCAAGTTCCTCGCCGTCGACGAGGACCAGCATGGGCTGGCCGGGAACGCAGATCATCGTGACGACGTACCGGACCTTGGCGTCGTCGCGGTTGTTGGCGTCCGAGTAGTGGATGACGTCGCCACCGGGCTCCCAGAACCCTTCTCCGGCATGGACCACTCGCGGCGGCTCGCCTTCGAGTTCGAACAACATCTCACCCTCCAGCACGTAACCGAATGCCGGTCCGCCCGGGTGCCTGTGTGGCGGGGCGCCCCCACTACCCGGCGCAAACTCGACTACTACCGTCATGGCGTGGGCGCCATCCGGAATGAATGGCGGCTGCACTTCCTGCACAACCGTGTACGCGTTCTCCCAATTGTCGTCATACTTTTTCAACATCGGTCATTCCTCCTCGGTGGTGTTCAGATGGCGGTTCCGCCGGTGATCAACGCTGTCTGCTTCGTCAATTTCATTGAGAATCCATGATTTACGCGACGTGTGCCAACGCGATGCGCAGCCGCTGCCGGCCACGTGACGCGCGCGACATGACGGTTCCCATCGGGATGTCCAGGATCGCGGCGGTTTCGGCGTAGGTGTATCCCTGGACTTCGGCGTAGTACACGGCCGCCCTGAAGCCGTCCGGCAATGCCTCCATCGCTGCCTTTATTTCGTTGTCGGGCAACGCATCCAGCGCCTCTGCTTCGGCGGAGTACGGCCCCGCAGGCAGTCGCGCAGCGCTATCGGCCAGGTCTCGCTCGGTGATGTCGTCGACGGAAACCTCCGCTGGGCGACTCTGCCTGCTGCGATACGCGCTGACCCACCGGTTGTAGAGAATCCGGAACAGCCACGCCGTGAGGTTGCTCCCCTCGTGGAACGCGTGAAAACCGGCAAAAGCGTGCAGAAGCGTGTCTTGCAGCAGATCCTCGGCGTCCGCATCGCTGCGGGTCAGGCGCCGCGCTCTACGCGACAGAACGTCGAACAAGGGCTCTGCGTCGCGTTCGAACCGCGCGGCGAGATCCGCGTCCGACTCGGACGTGCGACGTACTGCGGTCATGGTCATGATCGATCTCCTCGGTTGCGTTGCGGCGGCGTGCTACTTGGCCGGGGCAAGCGCGTTGTCGACGAGCCACTCCGCGAAGCGAGTCGGGAACACGACCGCGTCGGGGCCGGGCACCAGGGTGTGGTCATCGAGAACTACGCCGAAGTAACGCGCTTGCGGATCGGTGATGACGCGGCGGGTGTCGTGGTTCGCACGCAGTCGGGCGCGGACGAGTTCGTCGAGCGGAAAGCGGTCGGGGCCAGCGACCTCGCGGATGCCGCCGACTGGCTGGCCGGCCGCGGTGCGCGCGACAGCGGTCGCGACGTCATCGGCCGCCATCGGCTGGATGAGCGCGGGCGAGATCCGCACTGTGTCGCCGTCGGTTGCCGAATCTGCGATGCGCCCGATGAACTCGAAGAACTGGGTGGCGCGCACGAGCGAGAACGGGATGGCCGACTCCTTGATGAGCTGCTCCTGCGCGTTCTTGGCGCGGGAATAGCCGCTGGCGAGCAACCGGTCGGTTCCCACCACTGACAGAGCGACAAGGTGAGACACACCGGCCGCCTCCGATGCGGTGAGCACGTTGCCCGTCGCGGTGGTGAAGAAGTCCCACGCCGGCCCATCCTCGAACGACGGGGAGTTGGCGACATCGATGACGACTTGCGCACCAGTGAGCACGTTGGCCAGACCTTCACCTGTAAGGGTGTTGACACCCGTGCTCGGTGCGGCGGCGACCGCTTCGTGACCGCGTTGATTGAGCTTGGCAACGGCCTTCGAGCCGATGAGCCCGGTGCCGCCGATGACTACGACCTTCATGGTGAACCTCCACTAGGTGCGGTTGCCTTCGAAATCAGACTCGCGGCTGTGGAGGCGCAGCGAACCCTTGGAAGTCCGTAGTTCAGTGGTCCGTAGTCCGCAGGGGCGCACGCCGGGTGCGCAGCAGGCGGTAGCCGCCGTAGAGGAGTGCGGCCACCAAGAGGTTCACGAAATACGCGATGTCGGCACCGTGCCATGCCTTGGCTATCGATCCCTCGATGAGCGACGTCTTCATGAACGGGATGGCCGCAGCGTAGGCGATCACGAAGGTAATCAGCGCGGCCGCGGCGTCGCGCCGATCGGTGGTTTCTTCCGCCGGGTTGACGGTCGTCCGCCCGCGGCTTCTGATCAACCAGTCGATGACGACGACGGAGACGAACGCGGGGATCCAGTAGCTCACTATCAGGAGCACATCCTGAAAACGAGTCGCCCTGTCTGCGGCGTGAAGCCACAGAATAAGCGCGAAGGCGAGGACCGTGACGATGACGACAGACGCCGGCCGACGCACCCTGACCCCGATGGTCTGGAGCGCCAGCGAGCCGCCGTAAACCGTCATCACGCCCGAGCCGACCGACGCTACCGCGATCACGAGCAGGGCCAGTCCACCGAGCAGTCCACCGCCCATCACCGACCACACCCCCTCGGCGGTGTGGTCGACCAACACGCTCCCCGCCGCGATGCCGATGCCCTCAATGAAGAAGCACGACAACACGAGTCCGGCGAACGTGAAGCCGAAGATCCGGACAGGTGACGAGTCCGGAGGCAGGTAACGGCTGAAGTCGGCGGCATAGGTCGCCCACGACACCGCGCCGCTGAACGCGATCGTCACCTCGAGGACAAACGCACCGGCAAGGTCTGCGCCGGACACCATCGCAGGCGTGACAATCTCGTGCCCGCCAATGAGTTTCACCGCGAAAACCACGAAGGTCGCAAACAACACCAGTGTGAGGACCGCCTGCAGCCGGTGGATCAGCTCATAACCGAACAACCCGACCGCACCCTGCAACCCCAGCACGGTCAGGACGGCGACCCAGAACGGGATGCCGAGTAACACAGACAGAGCTTCTCCGCCGAACAACCCAACCAGCGCGTCCCACGCGATCGATGACAGCCACTGCAGAACGGCGGGCAGCACGACACCACCGCCGAAGGCCATCCGTGAATTCGGCAACTGACCGGTCCCCGTGCGGGGCCCCCATGTCGACAGGTAAGCGACGACCAGCGCGCCCAGCACTGTGCCGATCGCCATCGCGAGCAATCCCAGCCAGAAGCCCAGACCCAGCACGATCGCCAATGCGCCGGTGAACGCACCGCTGATGTTGACCGTCGGCGCGAACCACACAGTGAACAGGCGGACCGGTGTGCCGTACCGCTGGTCCTCCGGGATAGGCGCGATGCCATGCGACTCGATCGACAGGTCACCCACGTGGCTGGGACGGTTGCCGCTGAACGCCAATCTGGTCAGTGGGCTCCACGACTGCGTTCGCGACACGGTCTAGCTCGCCCACGAAATGGTGCGGAGCTGCCTGCGTGAAGTGATGCCGAGCTTCACAAAGACCTTCCTCAGGTGCCATTCGACGGTGTGCGTGCTGATAAACAGCTGGGCGCCGATCTCCTGATTCGTCAGACCGTCTCCGGCCAGTCGTGCGATCTGCGACTCCTGTGCCGTCAGCGCGCCCACGGAGTCGACCTCCTGCCTGCGCACCTTCTTGCCCGTGGCGACGAGCTCCCGCCGCGCACGTTCGGCAAAGGCGTGGGCGCCCATCCGGGTGAACATCTCGTGGGCCTCGCCGAGCTGCTCACGGGCGTCGGTCCGCCGGTTGACCCGACGCAACCATTCCCCGTAACGCAAGTGGCAGCGGGCTAGGTACCAACGGAATCGGGTACGTGCCAGGCGTTCGATGGATTCGATGTACAGGCCCTCGGCGCGGCCGTCGTCGGCGACCAACGCTCGCGCACTCGCCACGTAACCCAGGCCGAAATCCGTACCGCTGGCCAGCACACGTTCTTCTACCCGCCGCACCGCCGCCACGGCCACATCCCGCTCGCCCGTGTGTACGGCGGCTTCGGCCAGTTCCACCAGACTCCAGGTCCCGAATCCGAGATCTGCGTACTCACAGCCCTCGCTGGCGGCTGCGAATGCCTCGTCGTATCGGGCGAGACCGTTGTTGAGGATGGCGTTGAGGTAAGCCACCACGGCCACCAGGCGGCCTTCACCCCTGTCGGTAGCCGCCGCTGCGGCCGTGTCCAACAAGGGGGCTGCATCGCCCGGCATCCCGCGCCAGGCTGGCAGCGACAGCGTGTGGTACCTCGGCTGCGCGTAGTCTGTGGCGACAGCGATCGAATCCGCCTCTTCGATAAGTGTTGTCGCCGTGGCGAACTCACCCGCCTGGAGGTGGACTCCGGCCCGGAAGAGTAGCGCAGCGGGAAGTACTGCCAGTGCGCCGGCGTCGCGGGCTTGCCGGACCGCGATGGTGGCCAGTTGATGCCAGAGCTCGTCGTCCCACAGTTCGCCCGCCGCCGTCTCCTGAATGATGGCCAATCCCAGCGACATCCAGCGCAGAGCCTGGCCGTCGTTCTGTTCCGCCGTAGAGCACATGAGGTCCAACGCGGTGCGCAGCGCCGCTAAACCGGAGGCCCCGTCGCCATTGACTCGGTCGGCCATGCCAGACAACAAAAAGTCGATCGGTCGTCGCAGCGTCGGTACACGACTGACCGCGGCCTGCGCAGCCGCCGCCACGTCCGCCAGCGCTCCGGGTTCTCCGAGTCGCCCGGCGTACATGGCGGCGGCGAGCGCCTCGAGATAAGTCTCCAGCGCGAGGTCGCGGTCGAGGGGTTCGAGTCGTTTGGCGACGTCGAGCAGCTTCGACGCAGGCTCGGCGAGCCGCGGCGCACCCGGATCGCCGCCGCGGCTGCGGGCGAATTCCATCTGCGCGCGCAGATGAGCGACCTGGGCATGTTGCAGTTCGGACAACGGCCCGAGTTCGGCAATCGCCAGCAGCTCCTCGGCTGCGTCTGGGGCGGCCGAGTCGCGTTTCGCTTGTGCTGCCGCGATCGCTCTGGACGCCCGCAGCGCGGGGTCCGCCGTCAGAATCGCCGCGCGCTCGAGGAAAGCTGCCGCCGCGGCGATGCCGCCCCTTTTCTGCGCGCGGCCGGCTGAGGCTTCCAGCTGCGCGGCGACCGCATCGTCGGGGCCGGCCGCCGCATTCGCCGCATGCCATGCCCGGCGGTCTGGATCCGCCTGCGGATCGGTTGCGTCGGCCAACGCGCGATGAACGGCCCTGCGGTCTGTCAGATCGGCGGCGCGGTAGGCGGCCGAGCGCACCAACGGGTGGTGAAAGCGCATCCGCGAACTGAACTCGATCACTCCAGCTGCCTCGGCAGGAGCCAGTGCATCGACGGCAATGCCGAGCTGCGCCGCCGCGCGCAGAAACAGCGCCGAGTCGCCGACCGGATCGGTCGCCGCGACGAGCACCAACGTCTGAGTGTCAGCTGGTAGCGACTGGATGCGATGAAGGTAGCTTTCCTCGATCTGGCCCGCCGAACGGCGCACACCGAGGTTGCCGAAGCCGCCGGCCAACTCGGCGGCGGAGACGTTTCGCGGCACTTCGAGCAGGGCAAGCGGAATGCCGCGTGTCTCCGCCACGATCCGATCGCGCACCCGGCCGTCGATCCGCCCCACTACGACGGAATCCAGCAGGGCCCGGGCGTCGGTGTCGGACAGGCCGCAGATTACCTGCTCCGGCAGGCCGGCCAGCGCCTCGGCGCCGCGATCGCGTGCCGCGAAGACCAGTGCGACCGGCTCGGCCAAGAGGCGGCGGGCCACGAAGGCTAGCGTCTGGACCGACACCTGATCGAGCCAGTGCGCGTCGTCGACCAGGCAGAGCAGAGGTTGATCCTGGGCGGCGGCCGACATCAAAGTCAGTACCGCCAACCCGACCAGGAAACGGTCCGGCGTCGGTCCGACACCGCGCCCGAAGGCTACATTCAGCGCTTCGCGCTGCGGTTCCGGAAGGTCGTCGATGTGGCCCATCAGTGGCGCGCACAACTGTTGAAGGCCGGCGAAGGCGAGCTCCATATCGGACTGGACGCCTGCCACGTCGACGCAGCGGAAACCCGATGCCAGCTCCGCGATGTACGCGAGCAGAGCGGTCTTGCCGACACCCGCCTCCCCGCGGAGCACAAGCACCTGGCAGCTACCCGATCGGACGGTCCCGATCATATTCCGAAGCGTGTCGCATTCGCTGGCGCGACCGCGAAGATGTGTCCCACGACCCTGGCTCGACATAGGCTCCATTGCGTCTGTTTGCAGACAGAACCCTACCGGCTCGCTGTCAACGGAGGGCGCCGACGCCGATCTTGATCAGAGTGGCCACCAGCGCTAGCCGTCGATAAACGTGACCGTCTCTTCGAGTGGTGCCCGCGCGTTGAGGACGTAAGGCACTGTCGGGTCCTGGTGGCCGATCGACATGCCGCAGAAGAGCATGAGCTCGTCCGGGGGCGACACTGTCTCCGCTACGGTCTTGCGAACCTGCGACCACGCCATCTGCGGGCAACTGTGTAGCCCCTCGGCACGCAATAGCAGCATGACGGTCTCCAGATACATGCCGACATCGGACCATTGGGGTAGGCCGAGGTGGCGGTCGATATAGCAGAACAGGGCGGCGGGCGCACCGAAGCAGTTCCAATTCGCAATGGCGGCCCTCATACGCGCCTCCGCGTCCTCACGCGCAATCGCGAGTGCGCCGTAGCGATCCCTGCCGAACGCAGCTCGGCGCTCGGCGTACGGAACGGCATATCAGGCGGGTACATCACGTACTCCCGCTCATCCCACGGGTCGCCTGCAGCGACGCGGTCGGTGGCGAGCTTCTTGAGCTGCGGCAGAGGTGCGCCGGTCAGCACATAGATGTTCCAGGGCTGGATGTCCGACCCGGACGGAGCACACCGGGCAGCGTCCAGCACGCGCTCCAGTACCTCCCTGGGAACAGGCTCATCGGTGAATCCGCGGACCGAGCGTCGGCTCTTGGCAGTTCGTAGTCGGGATGAGTTCGTGGTCGCCGATCCGTTCTGGCGGTCAGGGCACTGGAAGAGGAGTGGGACATGACCAACGGCGAACAGCAGATCGCAACGTCCGTCCTCGTCATCGGTACCGGAGGCTCCGGACTACGCGCCGCGATCGAACTCGCCGAGCAGGGAATCGACGTCCTCGTCGTCGGCAAGCGGCCGAAGACCGATGCGCACACCACGCTAGCCGCAGGTGGCATCAACGCCGCGTTGGCCACGATGGATGAGGAAGACACCTGGCAGCAGCATGCCGCCGACACAATCACAGAGAGCTACCTGCTTGCCGATCCCGCGACAGTGCAGACGGTCACCGAGGGTGCGGCGGAATCGATCAGGGACGTAGAGCGCTGGGGCATGGCCTTCGCCCGTGAGCAGGACGGCCGAATCTCTCAACGATTCTTCGGTGCACACACCTTCCGCCGCACCGCATTTGCCGGCGACTACACCGGCCTGGAACTGCAGCGCACCCTGATAAGGAGGACAGCGCAGCTCGCCATTCCAATCCTGGACTCGGTCTACATCACCAAACTGCTTGTCCGCGAGAACGTCATCTTCGGTGCGTACGGCTTCAACCTCCAGAACGGCACCCGCTACACGATCCGCGCCGATGCCGTCATCCTCGCCACCGGCGGACATACTCGGATCTGGCGGCGCACATCGTCACGTCGCGACGAAAACACCGGCGACTCCATGCGTTTGGCAGTCGAAGCGGGCGGGCGGATCCGCGACGCAGAGCTCGTCCAATTCCATCCGTCCGGGCTGATCGAACCCGAAGACTCGGCGGGAACCCTGGTGTCCGAGGCGGCTCGCGGCGAGGGCGGAATCCTGCGCAACGACCTCGGGGAACGCTTCATGAAGCGTTATGACCCCGACCGGATGGAACTGTCCACCCGTGACCGGGTCGCACTTGCCGCGTACACCGAGATCAAGGAAGGCCGGGGCACACCCCGAGGAGGCGTGTGGCTGGATGTCTCGCACCTGCCGCGGACACAGATCATGGAACGCCTCCCGCGCGTCTATCAGACCTTGATGGACCTGCAGCTGCTCGACATCACCACCACACCCATCGAGATCGCTCCCACGGCGCACTACTCGATGGGCGGCGTGTGGGTTCGCTCCGAGGACCACAGCACAGACGTGGAAGGGCTATATGCGATCGGCGAAGCGTCCAGTGGGCTGCACGGAGCCAACCGGCTCGGCGGAAACTCTCTCATCGAACTGCTCGTCTACGGCAAGATCGTCGGCCGAGCGGCCGCGACCTACTCGGCTCGGCTCAACGCCCAGCACCGGTCCCGTGCAGCCCTTTCCGCCGCCCGGGACGAAGTCGACGAGGTCTTGTCCAACGATGGTGCCGAGAACGTCCGGTCTCTTCAACGGGCGCTGCGCAACGCCATGACCGAGCACGCCGGCGTGGTGCGCGACAAAGCCGGGTTACTCAGCGGCTTGGGGGAGCTGGCGCAGATCGAAGGGCGGCTCACACAGGTTGGTGTGCACCCGGACATCGCCGGGTTCTACGACCTGGCCCACGCATTTGACCTCAAGGCCAGCGTCATCGCGGCGCGGGCCACACTCGAGGCCGCACTGGAGCGCCGCGAGACACGTGGTTGCCACAATCGCTCCGACTACCCCCAGCTCGACGAACGGCTTCGAGTCAACCTGGTGTGGTCTGGACCCGGCCGTATCGAACAAGAAGCCATTCCCGATATCCCCCAGGATATTTCGACTCGGATGCGTGAGGTGAGCAGCCATGGCAAGCTCGTCGAATAGACCGCACACCGGCGTCCCGAATGCCGCGGTGCCCCAAACGGTTTCGGGCCCACCGATGAGGGCCACGTCGGTCCAGCCAGACACTCGGGTTCGGCGCAGCGGAGGACGTTCATGAGCACCTTTTCCGTCGGCTACATAGTAGGTAGCCTGTCCAGCCACTCGCTCAACCGCACACTGGCCAGGGCACTGATCCGGTTGGCCCCAGAGAGTCTGACGTTCGTGGAGATCCCGATCCGAGATCTGCCGCTGTACAACCGCGACTTCGACGACGATTACCCGCCGGCGGGCCGAGCGCTCAAGGACGCGATCGCGGCGGTGGATGCCGTGCTGTTCGTTACCCCCGAGTACAACCGCGGCATGCCGGGCAGCTTGAAGAACGCGATCGACTGGGCGAGCCGCCCGTACGGCACGAATTCATTCGCGCGTAAGCCCTCCGCGGTGATCGGCGCATCCCCGGGCAAGATCGGCACCGCCGTTGCCCAGCAGAGCCTGCGCAGCGCCCTCAGCTTCTGCAACTCGCCGCAAATGAGTGCGCCGGAGGCCTACATTCAGGTCACGCCCGGACTGATCACCGAAGACGGCGAGATCACTGACAAGGAGACCGAGCAATTCATCCGCGACTTCATGGAAGCGTTCGCGGTCTTCGTGACTCGCGTGCTGACCGTGCTGCCGCGAGAGGTGACCAGCGCTAGAAATCCGCCACAGCATGAAAGGTGACCAACGCGCAGCCACGGCAAGCTAGTGGAATGAGACCTTAGCTCGCACAGGACACAGTGCGGAGCTGCCTGCGCGCGGTATGTCCGCGTGTTGTGCCCGGTGTCGGTCCGGGTGGCAGGTTCGACCAGCACGCTCGGCTTGGCCCATACCTGTCGCGCCGCCTGAAACTCGCTGCTCCGACCTTATTTCGCGGCTCGACCGGACCGTGACGGGCCAGACCGCCCCGTCGCAACACAGTGCCTCGTTGTCAGGTGAGTTTGTGGCTGAGGTTCCTTTGCTCGTGAGTTCGCCTGGTGCCCAGGCTGTTCGGCTACGCCGTCGCGGCTTCTTTGAGAATCCAGTCCTCGAATCGCGTCTCGTAGAGTGTCGCGGCGCCACCGGGGAGGAGGGTGCGTTGTTCGATTTGGATTCCCCAATATTCTGCGGCAGGATCGGCGACGACCTTGCGGGCGTCTCCGCGCGCGATCAGCGCGGTCCTGGCGAGATCGGGAAGCAGAAAGGCCTCCGGCCCACCGATTTCGGTGATTCCGTTCGTTGGGTCGCCGACCGCCGCGACCGCGACACCCTCCGCGACGTCGGCCGCGGCCATCGGCTGGAAATAGGCGGGTGGCATCCGCACCGTGTCGCCGACGGTCGAGCCGTCGGCGAGGGTCTTGAGGAACTCGAAGAACTGCGTTGCGTGGACGATGGAGTACGGGATGGGACCGTCGCTGATGAGCTTCTCTTGCGCGAGCTTCGCCTGGAAGTATCCACTCTGTGGGGCCAATCGATCGGTGCCCACGACCGACAGCGCGACATGGTGGGCAACCCCGGCATCTTTCTCGGCCGTGAGCATGTTGGTGGTTGCGGTGTGGAAGAAGTCCATCGCCGCATCGTCGAGCGTCGGCGAGTTCGATACGTCGACGACCACTGAAGCGCCCGCCAGAACCTCGGGGAGACCCTCGCCGGTGAGGGTGTTCACACCCGTCGAGGGTGCCGCGGCGACGGCGTCATCACCGCGTTCGGTCAACGCGTGCACCAACTTTGACCCCACGAGGCCGGTCCGATTACCACGATTCGCATGATTGGGCCTTCCTTGATCGTGTCGAACGGCTGTCGTCAGCCGCCCGTAGGGTTGTTGTGACTGGCTCGGTTCGCTCCCTGACGGTAAGAAACGGATGGAGGAATGCGAACTCATCCCAACGCCGAAACTTCGTGACCAGCGGCAGCGAAACGCGCGCTCGACCACATACCCCAACGGTCTTGCCGCCACTCAGGACGTCAAACTACGCATATCCGGGCATGGACCACGCACTTTCAAGGGCGCGAGGGACAGTGTTGACGCGCGATTCTCATTCAGTGCGATCTGGACCGCCGTCAGCTGCCGCACTATCAATCGCCGGCACGTCAAGGTCGCAAATCAGTTGAACGCGGCGGACGAAAGGAGCCTCTGATGCGGAGCACTGCCATCAACGCTGCGTCAGGCCCTCGACACCGCCTGACCCTCCCTCACGACCTCCGAGGAGTTCAAGCATGAATTCACCCATCGTCCTCATCCACGGTCTCTGGCTCACCCCGCGCAGCTGGGAGGGCTGGAAGGCGCGTTTCGAGCAGCGCGGATACGAGGTTCTCGTGCCGGCCTGGCCCCGCATGGAGCGAGAGATCGAGGCGCTCCGTCGCGACCCGTCCGTCATGAACGGCCTTGGCATCACCGAGGTCGTCGACCACTACGACCGGATCATCCGCGGCCTTGACACTCCGCCGGTGATCATGGGCCACTCCTTCGGCGGCCTGATCACCGAACTGCTGCTCGACCGTGGCCTCGGTGCGGCCGCGGTCGCCGTCTCCCCGGCGCAGATAAA
>DATARY010000184.1:0-7974 GCA_036263935.1 Mycobacterium sp. | reverse complement strand
CTCCCGCAGCGTCGGTGTCACCGCAAACGCCGTTCCGTTCACCGCACGCAACGAGCGGTCAGCCACGAGTTGCTGCAACATCGCCAGGGTGGCCGGTACGTAGACGCGCACCAGGTGAGGCTAGCGCGGCAACGTCGGGTTCTTGGCTGTTGGCGTGTTTGTTGGCCGGTGTTGGTGGTGGCCGCACTGCAAACCGAACAGCTCGCTACCCTCGCCGCGACCACCCTCGGCCGTGAAGCGCACCCGGACGCTATAAACGGGGCACACCTTGCCCGATTGGATGGAAGAGGCGTTAAATCAAGGTCTTTCACCCAGCCGCCGACATCCGCATTTCATCGGCGGCGGGCGTGCCAGGAGGTTGAGCGTGGCGAATGGGAAAGTAGCCCGACCAGAGCTGACTTTGCCGCGCGGTGCTACTGCGCGGCCTCCAGCAGTTCGTCCAGCGATTCGCGCAGCAGGCTGGGGAACACATCGACGTCGCTCATCGCGTCGCGGTCGGCGTTGATGCCGAAATACAGCCTTCCGTTGTACGAGGTGACCCCGATCGCGAGCACCTGGTTGTTCAGCAGGGGCGGCACAGCGTAGGTCTCGAGCAGCTTGGTGCCTGCGATGTACATCTGCTTCTGCGCGCCAGGCACATTGGTGATCAACAGGTTGAACTGTCGCGCAGAGAAACTGGTGGCAACGCGAATTCCCATGGCGTGCAACGTGGGTGGCGCGAATCCTGACAGTGTCACGATGGTCCTGGCGTCCACAAGGCTGCCCGTAGTGGCAACCGACTCGGTTGTATGGGCGATCTGAGACAGCCGCACCACCGGATTGGCTTCGCCGACAGGAAGGTCGACGAGGAACGGCGAAACCTCGCTGATGGCCTGTCCGGGTCCGCCACCGTTGAGGTCGGAATCGGGATAGACCGACATCGGTGCCATCGCGCGCACGGTCGTCGTCGCGGTCACCGGCTCGCCGCGCGACATCAGCCAGTTGCGCAGCGCCCCGGCGACCACGGCGAGCACCACGTCGTTCACGTCGCAGTCGTAGCGGGCCCGCACCAGGCGGTAGTCCTCGAGGCTGCCGCTGGACACCGTGAAGCGACGGTTGCGGGACACCGTGGTGTTGAGCGGGCTGCTCGGCGCGGTGCCCCGCGCGACGGTGCGCGCGACGTCGGCGACGCGGCGCCCCGCCTCGAGGATCAGACTCGAGCTCGTGGCGACCTCCGCCACCGCGGTGCGGACCGCGGCGAGCTGGGCGCCGGGCCGGGCGATCCATTCGCCGACCGCGCCCAGCACCAGTTGCCGACTGCTCGGCTCACGCGACGGGATCCAGATGTCCTCGCCGAATTCCGGCGGCTTCTGGGTACGGTCGGCGATGACGTGGCCGATCTCCAGCGCCGTCATGCCGTTCACCAGCGCCTGATGCGACTTCGTATAGATCGCCACCCGGTTACGGGCCAGACCCTCGACCAAGTACATCTCCCACAATGGTCGCGACTTGTCCAGCGGACGGGAGCCCAGCCGGGCGACGAGGTCCTGCAGCTGCGCGTCGCTGCCCGGTGACGGCAACGCCGAGCGTCGGATGTGGTAGGTGATGTCGAAGTCGCGGTCGTCGACCCACACCGGTCGGGCCAGACCCATGGTGACTTCGCGCACCTTCTGGCGGTAGCGCGGGATTTGCGGCAGCCGACGTTCGACGGTCTCGAGCAGTGCCTCGTAGCTCAACCCGGCGCGGGGCTTGCGCACGATCGCCAGCGAGCCGACATACATCGGGGTTGACGTGTCTTCCAGGTGATAAAACGACGCGTCTGACGCCGACAACCTGGTCACCATTGCGGCGCCAACCTCCCCCTGATAGCCATGTCGGTTCCCGATGAGACCCCGTCAACCTATCGGCAGGCTCTGTGCGGGCGCATCACGGGTGTATGAACACAATCGCTGTTCGCGACCTAGTCCCGCGGACAGCGCGTGCGGGCCACCCCGGAGCGGCTCGCCGCCGTCCTGGAGTCGTAGGTCAGCCGCGACGGTCCTTGGCGGCCCTGGCGTCTCGACGCGCCGCTTCGCGCCGCTCCCGCCGCGTTCCGCCGCTGGGCGCGGCATGCTTGGGGCCACCTTTGGACCGCTGCACCTGCGCGGAGCCGTCCTCCGACGGCCCGCTATAGGTGAGCTGCGGCGCCTCGTCGTCAATTCCCTTGGCGCGCAATCCAGCTCCCGCCGGCGCGGGCGGAGCGAGACGTTCCTTGGTTACAACACCGCCCTGTTCGGCGTTCTGCTGGGCTTGCTCCGCGGCCGCCGCAGCGAACTCGGCCAACCCCGGGGGCGCGGCAACGGGTGCCACCGCCGGCGCCGGGGCCGCTTCGACGGCGACGTTGAACAAGAAGCCGACCGACTCCTCCTTGACGGCGTCGAGCATGCCGACGAACATGTCGTAGCCCTCACGCTGGTATTCGACGACCGGTACGCGCTGCGCAAAGGCGCGAAGATTGATGCCTTCCCTGAGGTAGTCCATCTCGTAGAGATGCTCGCGCCACTTGCGGTCCACGACGTTGAGCAACACGTTTCGTTCCAGCTGCCGCATCGCGCCCTCGCCGGCGATCGCCTCAAGCTCCTTCTCCCGTTCGGCGTAGGCCCGCTCGGCGTCCTTGATCAGCGCGTCGAGCAGCTCGTCGCGGGTCAACTCGCCGGGCTCGCCGACGGCGTCGGAATCGATCAGGTCGTGGTGGTCGATGCTGACCGGGAACAGCGTCTTCAACGCCGACCACAGGGCCTCGAGGTCCCAGTCCTCGGAGTAGCCCTGCGCGGTCGCGCCGTCTACATAGGCGGTGACGACGTCGACGAGCATCTCATGGGCCTGCTCGGCCAGGTCCTCGCCCTCGAGGACGCGACGCCGCTCGGCGTAGATGACCTTGCGCTGTTGGTTCATCACCTCGTCGTACTTGAGGACCTCCTTGCGGACCTCGAAGTTCTGCTGCTCGACCTGGGTCTGCGCGCTCTTGATGGCGCGGGTGACCATCTTGGCCTCGATCGGCACGTCGTCGGGCAGGTTCAGCCGGGTCAGCAGCGACTCCAGCGTGGCCCCGTTGAACCGCCGCATCAGCTCGTCACCCAGCGACAGGTAGAACCGGGACTCGCCCGGGTCGCCCTGCCGGCCTGAGCGGCCGCGCAGCTGATTGTCGATGCGGCGGGACTCGTGGCGCTCGGTGCCCAGCACGTACAGACCGCCGACGGCGATGACGTCCTCGGCCTCCTCGGCGGCTTCGGCCTTCACCTGCGGTAGCAGCTCGTGCCACGCGGCCTCGTACTCCTCGGCCGTCTCGACGGGGTCCAGACCCTTCTCGCGCAGCCGCTTGTCGGCAAGGAAATCGACGTTGCCGCCCAGGACGATGTCGGTGCCGCGCCCTGCCATGTTGGTGGCCACGGTGACCGCGCCCAGCCTGCCGGCCTCGGCGATGATGTTCGCCTCTTGCTCGTGGTACTTCGCGTTGAGCACGTTGTGCGGGACGCGCCGCTTGGTGAACTGGCGCGACAGATACTCCGACTTCTCCACGCTGGTGGTGCCGATCAGGACCGGCTGACCCTTCTCGTAGCGCTCGCTGACATCGTCGACGACCGCCATGTACTTCGCCTCTTCGGTCTTGTAGATGAGGTCGGACTGGTCGCCGCGGATCATCGGCTTGTTGGTGGGGATGCTCACGACACCGAGCTTGTAGATCTCGTGCAGCTCGGCGGCCTCGGTCTGAGCGGTGCCCGTCATCCCGGCGAGCTTGTCGTAGAGCCGGAAGTAGTTCTGCAGCGTGATGGTGGCCAGCGTCTGGTTCTCGGCCTTGATCTCGACATGCTCCTTGGCCTCGATCGCCTGGTGCATGCCCTCGTTGTAGCGGCGGCCGATCAGCACGCGGCCGGTGAACTCATCGACGATGAGAACCTCGCCGTCGCGCACGATGTAGTCCTTGTCGCGCTGGAACAGCTCCTTGGCCTTGATCGAGTTGTTGAGGTAGCTGACCAGCGGGGAGTTGGCGGCCTCGTACAGGTTGTCGATCCCCAATTGGTCCTCGACGAACTCGACACCGACCTCGTTCACCCCGATCGTGCGCTTGCGCAGGTCGACCTCGTAATGGACGTCCTTCTCCATCAGCGGCGCAAGGCGGGCGAACTCCGAGTACCAGTTCGACGCGCCGTCGGCGGGGCCCGAGATGATCAGCGGCGTGCGGGCCTCGTCGATCAGGATGGAGTCGACCTCGTCGACGATCGCGAAGCTGTGGCCACGCTGCACCAGGTCGTCCAGCGAGTGCGCCATGTTGTCGCGCAGGTAGTCGAAGCCGAATTCGTTGTTGGTGCCGTAGGTGATGTCGGCGTTGTAGGCCGCGCGGCGCTGATCGGGCGTCATCTGCGACAGGATGACGCCGACGTCCAGGCCGAGGAAGCGGTGCACGCGGCCCATCCATTCGGCGTCGCGTTTGGCCAGGTAGTCGTTGACCGTGACGACGTGCACGCCGTTACCGGACAGCGCGTTGAGGTAGGCGGGCAGCACACAGGTCAGGGTCTTGCCCTCACCGGTCTTCATCTCGGCGACGTTGCCGAAGTGCAGCGCCGCGGCGCCCATCACCTGGACGTCGAAAGGCCGTTGGTCCAGCACACGCCACGCCGCCTCGCGGGCGACGGCGAAGGCCTCGGGCAGCAGGTCGTCGAGGTTGGCGCCGTCGGCGACCCTCTTCTTGAACTCATCGGTCTTGGCCCGCAACTCGGCGTCGGTGAGCTTCTCGACGTCGTCGGACAGGGTGTTGACGTAGTCAGCCACCCCCTTGAGCCTTTTGACCATGCGGCCTTCGCCAAGACGGAGCAACTTCGACAGCACGCTGTTTTCCCCAATGTGTTGATGGATCTCGTCACGTATTTGACGAGGTCCATGGTAGGTGACTCGTCGAAAGGCCCGGTCGAAGCCGCTCGAGCCAGGTCAGGCCAGCCGAATCAGTCCGTAATCGTAGGCGTGCCGGCGGTAGACGACGCAGGGCCTGTCGCTCTGTTTGTCGTGGAACAGGAAAAAGTCGTGCCCGACAAGCTCCATCTCGTAGAGGGCGTCGTCGACGGTCATCGGTTTGGCGGGGTGCTCCTTGGTGCGCACGATTCGGCCCGGCTCATGGTCGTCGGCCGGACCGTCGGTATGGGGGTCGACCTGCGCCTTCGGCGCATCGGGCACGGGGTTGACCGCGGTGGCCTGGGCCAGCGAGACGGGGGTCTTGTCGCCGTAGTGGACCTTGCGACGATCCTTGCTGCGCCGCAGCCGGCTCTCGAGTTTGCAGACCGCCGATTCCAGGGCGGCGTAGAAGCTGTCCGCGCAGGCTTCGCCACGGACGACGGGTCCACGGCCGCGCGCGGTGATCTCTACGTGTTGACAGTTCTTGCGTTGGCGCCGGTTGCGCTCATGATCTAGTTCGACGTCGAAGAGGTAGATGCTGCGGTCGAATCGTTCCAGGCGTGACAGTTTCTCTGAGACGTAGATGCGGAAGTGATCGGGAACCTCGACGTTGCGGCCCTTGACCACGACTTCTGCGTTGGGCGCGGGTTCGGGCGTCTGGTCCTCGACCACCATTGTGCGGTCTGAGTCCACGGAATGGCTTGACATGCTTGGCAACTCGTTTCTCTTGCGCGTCCGCACGCTGAAGCGTGCCCGACTTGTCAGGGATACGCGCCGACGGGGTTTTCATGTCGCACCCCACCGGTGCAAGGTGTCGACTACTCACCTCCTACCGCTGGTCGGCGATGCTGGCGCTGTGGTCTGTAGCGCCGCCGTGAGGCATTCACGGGTGGTTGGTGCCGACGGTAGTCCCTGTTCACCCGGTCGTGCCACCAAATTCGATGACCCGTTTCGAGTTCTTCACCTTGGATTGACGTGAAAGTAATTGCCGACGGCGTCATCGCCGCGGGTCAGGACACGCACAGATTGGGGCGGCCGTGGTGACCAGCGCGCCCGACGGTGATGATGGACTGATGGCAGAACTGCCCCGCGCCGCCATGGCCATCACGGTGAACGGCCGCTCGCGAGACGTCCGCGTCGAGCCGGACACACCGCTGCTGTATGTGCTGCGCAATCACCTCGGTTTGACGGGCACTCGGTTCGGCTGCGGGCTGGGAGTATGCGGCGCCTGTCTGGTTCTCGTCGACGGACAACCCGCCTACTCGTGCGACACACCGATGAGGGCTATCGAGGGCCGGAACGTGACGACCGTCGAAGGCCTGGGCGCGAATGGTGAACAGCACGCGGTGGCCCGTTCCATCGTCGCGCACCAGGCCGCGCAGTGCGGCTACTGCATGTCCGGGATCGTGGTGCGATCCGCGAAACTGCTCGCCGAAAATCCCGATCCGTCCGAGGCCGAAGTGCGTGCCGCCCTCGACCCCAACCTGTGCCGCTGCGGTTCGCACAACCGCGTGGTGCGCGCCGTGCTCGCCGCCGCCGCCGAGACCAGAAAGGCCACCGCGTGAGCGATGGCACGGCGCTGCCGCCGACGCTGGCGGCCAACCCGCGCCTGGGTGACTGGCTGCACATCGGCCCCGACGGTGTCGTGGAGGTGCGGTCCGGCAAGGTCGAGTTGGGTCAGGGCGTCCTCACTGCGCTGGCACAGATGGCCGCCGAGGAACTCGACGTCGATGTGAACCGCATCCGAATGACCGCGGCGGCAACAGATCTCAGTCCCGATGAGGGCGTGACAGCGGGCAGTCTGTCGATCCAGCAGTCCGGGGCCGCGCTGCGAGAGGTCTGTGCCGAGGCGCGCGACCTGTATCTGACGATGGCCGCCGACAAGCTCGCGCTGCCCAAGGAGGATCTGGTGGTCGAGGACGGCCGGATCACCGGCAGCGACGGTTCGGCAACCAGTTACTGGGAGCTGGCCGACGAGACGGTGCTGGACCGGGCCGCCAGCGGGCGTGCCACACCCAAGCCCTACTCGGACTACCGCGTGGTGGGCACCGACGTGGCACGGATCGACCTGCCGGACAAGCTCGCCGGGCGGCCGCGCTATGTGCACGATATGCAGCTGGACGCCATGCTGTACGGCCGTGTGGTGCGACCGCCCTCTCGCGGTGCGACGCTCACGGCAGTTGAGATCGGTCCGACCCTGGCGCTGCCCGGTGTCGTCACGGTGGTGCGCGAAGGCGACTTCCTCGGCGTGGTCGCCGAACGCGAGGAGGTCGCGCTGCGGGCGGCGAAGCGGCTGGAGGCCGACGCCAGCTGGGACCGGCGGCCGTCGCTGCCCGACGAGGACGACCTGCCAGCATTCCTGACCCGGGCCGCTGCGGACACCACGGTCATCGCGGATGGGCCACGGCGGCCGGTGACCGCAGCGCACCGGTCGTCGTCGGCTACCTACCATCGGCCGTTCCTCGCACACGGGTCGATCGCGCCGTCCTGCGCCATCGCGCTGGCATCCAACGGCGAACTGCAGATCTGGTCCCACAGCCAGGGTGTACACATCCTGCGCCGCGAGATCGCGCGCGAGTTGGGGATGCTCCCTGAGCAGTTGGTGGTCCGCCACGTCGAGGGCGCCGGGTGTTACGGCCACAACGGCGCCGACGACGCCGCGATGGACGCGGCGCTGCTCGCACTGGCCGCGCCAGGCAGACCGGTCCAGGTGGTGTGGTCACGGGCCGACGAACTGGGATGGGCGCCGCTCGGAACGGCCGGTGTGGTTCGCGTCTCGGCCGACACCGCGAGCGACGGCACCGTGTTGTCATGGCGGCACGAGATCTGGAGCGGCAGCTTCGTCAGCCGCCCCGGCCCGACTCCGCCGCCGGCGTTCCTGGGCACCAGCCTGCGCGACCGCACCACGATCCACTCCGACGTCGAACCTCCGTTAGAGCGCGGGGGCGGCACGATGCGCAATGCCGTTCCCGGATACGACTTTCCCTCGTATGAAGTGGTCAACCACCTGATCCCCACGATGCCGTTGCGGACGTCCGCCCTGCGGTCCCTCGGTGCGCACCTCAACGT
>DATARY010000171.1:0-5054 GCA_036263935.1 Mycobacterium sp. | reverse complement strand
CCGAAAGCATTCAATCGTTTCAACGGCCCCTACGAAAATATGGTGCGTTACATCGAAACGTTGCTGAGCGCCGGGGTACCTGGCGAGGCATTGGTCATCGGCGCGTTGGGACCGAAGACGATTCAACTGGCCGGCGCACGCACACGCGGTGCCCACCCCTACCTGACGGTCCCTGAACATACTCGCCACGCGCGACAAATGCTCGGTCCTAAGCCATTTCTGGCGCCAGAACACAAGGTAGTGCTTACAGAGGACGCCGAAGAATCTCGCCAGATCGGCCGCCCCGCGGTGCAGTTTCCCTACCTAGGCCTGCGTAACTACACCAGCAATCTCGTGGATTACGCCACGCCACGGCTCGCCGACATCGACGGCGTCCGGCTCGTTGGCACCGCCGAAGAGAGGCCAGCGTGCTGTCGTTCGTGCTGGCCGGACGCGAGCCACTCGAGGTCGGCAAGGCGCTCAACGCCGAGGGTATCGCGGTGCGGGCGGGACACCATTGCGCGCAGCCGATTCTGCGTCGGCTCGGGCTGGAGGCCACGGTGCGGCCGTCGTTTGCGTTCTACAACACGTTCGACGAGGTCGACGTGTTCCTCAACGCGGTGCGCCGCATCGCCGAGGGCGAGGTCGCGGTTTAGCGCGAGTACTTTCGCTCCGCGCGCGTTCAAATCTTGGTCACCCTGGCTTGATTGGGCACCATTGAGTGCATGAGCTACCGCACTGGGGATGAATCGTCGCGGCGGGTGATCGACGTCGCCATCGGCATTCTCGTCGGATTGCGTGGCTGCAGCGACAACGAAGCATTCGACGAACTGGTCCGGGTGGTACACCAGACCGGCATCGGGATCGGCAGCCTCGCAACCGGTCTCGTCGCGCTCGCCAGCGGCTCGTCGTCGGCGGACCACGCGGAGGCGTTCACCGCCTGGGGCGAGCTGTTACGGCGCGGACGGCCAGCTCCACTAGCCGCCACGTCCTAACGGCGCAGCCGAGACACCGGCGTCTGATGGAAATCAGTCGAAACCCCAACAGACGGGTGTCTAGCGCGCTAGCTCCCCTGGCCGCCGCGGCCTAGCGACTAGCGACGCGAGCGAGCCGCCACCACCGGCCGAGGTGGGGTCGAGGCAGAGACCGGCTTCGGAGGTGTTAGGTGCCTCCCCACACGAAACGGGTACTGAGCCTCTAAACGCGCCTGCTCATTCAAATGGCGAGGTGGCCTAGTCCGGCTGCGATCGAGATTGCCTCACGCAGAACGAAACCCTTATCCCGCCCGGCGACGGTGGCCTAGCGTGACCACACCGTGGTCGCCTCAACTGAACTAGCGTCACCGGCCCTCGCGTCGGCGCCTGGGCCGGTGGCGCTGTGGGCGCGCCGCAAATGGGAGATCCTGCGTATCGCTTCCCCGTTGGTGTTGCTGGCGCTCTGGCAGATCGGCAGCGCGCTGGGCCTCATACCCCAGGATGTGCTGCCGGCGCCCTCGCTGATCGCCGGCGCTGGCGTGGAGCTCGCGCGTAACGGTCAGCTCGCCGATGCGCTGCAAGTCTCCGGCGCACGGGTCGGCCTGGGCCTGTTGCTCGGCGGGGTGAGCGGCATCACTCTCGGCACCGCGGTGGGGCTGTCGCGCTGGTTCGAGGCGATGATCGACCCGCCGATGCAGATGGTTCGTGCGCTTCCGCACCTTGGGCTCATCCCGCTGTTCATCCTTTGGTTCGGCATCGGCGAACTGCCCAAGGTGTTGCTGGTGGCGCTGGGGGTGAGTTTTCCGTTATATCTCAACAGCTTCTCGGCGATCCGCCAGGTGGACCCGGAACTCTTCGAGACCGCCCAGGTGCTGGGCTTCTCGTTTTGGCAGCGGTTCACTCGCATCATCGTGCCGAGCGCGGCGCCGCAGGTGCTGGTCGGCGTACGGCAGTCGCTGGCCATCGCCTGGCTGACGCTGATCGTGGCCGAGCAGATCAACGCCGACAAGGGGATAGGCTTCCTCATCAACAACGCCCGCGACTTCCTGCGCATCGACATCATCATCTTCGGCCTGATCGTCTACGCGCTCCTCGGCATCATCACCGACGCCGTCGTACGTGTATTCGAGCAACGTGCGCTGCGGTACCGACCGTGAAAGGCTCAGTGTGACAATTACTGTCGAAGCACAAGCCGATAACCGGCCGCAGACCGACATCGCGGGTGAGTTGACACACGTCGACAAGTGGTACGGCAATCATCAAGTGCTCGTTGATGTCTCACTGCGGGTGTGCCGTGGCGAAATCGTTGCCCTCGTCGGCCGAAGCGGATCGGGCAAGTCGACCGTGCTACGGGTACTAGCCGGTTTGTCCCGCGATCACACGGGCGATCGGGTCGTGGCGGGGGCCCCTGCCCTAGCATTCCAGGAGCCGCGGTTATTCCCATGGCGCAGCGTTCGCACCAACGTCTGCTACGGGCTCACCCGGAACAGGCTCTCGTCGGCGCAAGTCAAAGCGCGCGCCGAGGCTGCGCTTTCCGACGTCGGGCTTGCCGACTGGGCCGATGCATGGCCGCTAACGCTCTCGGGCGGCCAGGCACAACGAGTTTCGCTGGCCCGCGCACTGGTCGCCGAGCCGCAACTTCTCCTACTCGACGAGCCGTTCGGTGCGCTGGATGCGTTGACCCGCCTGACGATGCACGCGTTGCTGTTGGATTTGTGGCGTCGGCATGGGTTTGGCGTGCTGCTGGTCACCCACGACGTCGATGAGGCGGTTGCCCTCGCCGACCGGGTGCTGGTCCTCGAACAGGGCCGCGTCGTGCATACCTCGGCGATCGCCGAGCCCCGTCGCTCGCCTCACCATCCCGGCGCGCACACCGAGCGCTACCGCGCCGAGCTGCTCGACCGGCTCGGCGTCCGGCTTTGAAACACAATCCCACAACACAAGAGGACAGACATGCCCACGATGTGTCGAGTTTTCGTTCTGCTGCTCGCATTGGTCGGCCTGGTGCTGTCCGGATGTGTCTCGCGGCAGGACAATTCGGGGCCCAGGGCCGCGCCGGCGAGTGTGCCGGTATCGGATCTGGCCGGCGTGACGCTGCAGATCGGCGACCAGAAGGGCCGCACCGAGGCCATCCTGCGCGCGGCGGGACAGCTCGACAACCTGCCCTACCGGGTGGTGTTCTCCACGTTTACCTCCGGGCCGCCGCAGATCGAGGCCGCCACCGCGGGCAAGATCGACTTCGCGGCAACCGGGAATACGCCGCCGATTTTCGGCGCGGCGTCCAACGCGAAGGTTAAGGTGGTCTCGGCCTACGACACCAGCGGTAACGGTGACCAGGTTTTGGTGCACGCGGAATCGCCGATAACCGCGGTGGCCGGCCTGCGCGGCAAGACTATCGCGGTGGCCAAGGGCAGCAATGCGCATGGCAACCTGTTGGCCCAGCTCAACAGGGCCGGGCTGGCACCATCCGACGTGACTTTCGTGTTCCTGCAGCCCGCCGACGCGTTGTCGGCGTTCGCCCAACGCCAGGTCGACGCCTGGGCGGTTTGGGATCCCTACACGGCCCAGACGGAGAAGCAGATACCGGTCCGCAGTATCGCCGCCGCCTATGGGGTCACCAACGGTTATTGGCTGGGCGTGGCATCCGATGCGGCGCTGGCCGACCCGAAACGTTCCAGCGCGCTCCAGGATCTACTCGTCCGCTTCGACAAGGGGATCCAGTGGGCGCAGGCGCACCCGCAGGAGTGGGCGGCCAGCTACGCCGCCGCGATCGGCCTCGATCCGCAGGTTGCCACCGTGTCGCAGGCCCGCAGCCTGCCGTTGCCGATTGCGCTCAACGACGATGTGGTGGCATCCGAACAGCGCATCGCCGACCTGTTCGCGTCATCCGGCCAGCTGCCGTCGTCGCCAAAGCTCGCCGACTGGGTGGACTTCCGGTACCGCGATGCGTTGAAGCCCTACGTGACCGAACTCAAATAGGAGGCCGACGTGACGGCGAAGTTCTTCTGGTTCCTGCCCACCAACGGCGACAGCCGTTCGATCGTCGGCGCGTCGCACGCGTCGTCGCACCACAGCGTCCGGGAAGGTGATCGGGCGCCCAGCCGCCGCTATCTGGCCGAGGTGGCGCGGGCGGCCGACCGGCTCGGCTACGAGGGGGTGCTGACGCCCACCGGAACCTGGTGCGAGGACGCCTGGTTGACGGCCGCTGCGCTGCTGCCCGAGACAGAGCGGCTGAAGTTCCTGGTTGCGTTCCGGCCGGGACTCGTGCCCCCGACCCTTGCCGCGCAGCAGACCGCCACCTTGCAGCGGTATTCCGAGGGTCGGGTGCTGCTCAACGTCGTCAGCGGTGGAGACGATCTCGAACAGCGCCGGTTCGGCGACTGGCTCAACCACGACGAAAGATATTCCCGCACGGGCGAGTTCCTGCAAATCGTGAACTCGGTGTGGCGGCAGGAATCGGTCGACTTCAGTGGCCAGTACTACACCGTCAAGGACGCCCGAGTGTCGGCGCCCCCGGATCCGCTGCCGCGGATCTATTTCGGTGGCTCGTCTGCGGCGGCGCTGCCGATCGCCGCGGAGTTCGTCGATGTGTACCTCACCTGGGGTGAACCGCCCCAGCAGGCGGCCGCGAAGATCGCCAGCGTACGCGAGCTCGCCGAGGTCCGCGGCCGCGCGGTGCGCTTCGGCATTCGGCTGCACACCATCAGCCGTGACACCTCCGAGGCGGCGTGGGCGGTGGCCGCCGAACTCGTCAACGAGCTAACCCCCGAGCAGATCGCGAAGGCCACGGCGCTGCATTCGAGTTCAGAGTCCGAAGGGCAGCGCAGGATGACCGCGCTGCACAGCGGCCGGGTCGACCGGTTGGAGGTCTACCCGAACCTGTGGGCTGGCGTGGGGCTGGTCCGTGGGGGCGCGGGTACGGCGCTGGTCGGCAGCCATCAAGAGGTGGCGCACCTCATTTGGGAGTATCACTCGCTGGGCTTCGACGAGTTCATCCTGTCCGGGTATCCGCACCTGGAGGAGGCTTACTGGTTCGCCGAGGGCGTGCTGCCGATCCTGCGCCAGAAAGGCCTGGCCTGACCAAAACCCAGCACGCCGCCG
>DATARY010000169.1:0-7961 GCA_036263935.1 Mycobacterium sp. | reverse complement strand
CGACATCCGCGGTGCTCTCGGCAGGCCCGGGGCTCGGGATTCCTCGGCGGTCGGGTATTCCACCGACCGGCTACTCACCAACCTTCGGACGCCCGCGCCGCTGCGGGTGACGGTGGAGGACGCCGAGTACCACAGCGGACCCGAGCGCGGCACCGAAATACGGCTTCGCACTACGCGATTCGAAGCCCTGCGGTGGCGAACGGGACGCCGCAGCCGCGGGCAGCTCGCCGCCCTGGACTGGTCGGGCGACCCAACTCCGGTTCTCGATCACCTTTACCTGTTCGGCCCGGCCAACGCCGACATCGTCGAGTAACGGGGGACGGCATGGGCGAGGAATCAACAGACGCCGGTATGCCCGCGGCCGTCGACCGCGCCACCTTCGAGGCCGAGGTGGACAGGCTGCGGGCGCGGGAAAAGGCCCACAGTCGGGAAGGCGACGCGATCGCCGCGGCGCGACGGCGCCTACCCATGGTCGAGGTCGACGCCAACCTCGGGCTGATCGGGCCGGATGGGCCGCTCACCCTGCTCGACGCATTCGACGGGCGCCGACAGCTCGTTGCCTATTACTTCATGTGGCACCCAGGCCGGCCCGCGCCCGAGCAGTGCGAAGGCTGCACGTGGTGCACCACCCAGGTCGCGGAGCTGGCATACCTTCAGTCCCGCGATATCAGCTACGCCGTCTTCTGTCAGGGGCCTTACCAAGAGAGCGTCCGCTACCACGACTTCATGGGCTGGGACATGCCGTGGTACTCCGCACTCCCCTCCCTGGACACGCTTCTCGTCGGCCGCCACGTCGGACTGATGCACCTGGTGTGCTACCTGCGCGACGGCGACCGCGTCTTCGAGACCTACTGGACAACCCGGCGCGGCGTGGAGGCGATGGATTACAGCTACGCGCTGATGGACCTCACGGTGTACGGACGCCAGGAGCCGTGGGAGGACTCGCCTGCCGGCTGGCCACAACCGTGGCACGTCGACGGCTCCAACACTCGGATCAACGGACGTCCGATCGCCCAGTGGTCGCGACTGGAAGCCGGACGCTCCGACGACCTCACACCGACACGGCACGGAGCCTAAGACCGATTACTTCGCGAAGCCGGACAAGTCTTTTATGTGCATGAGCACAAACAATCCACGGCTTGTGCTGTACATGTCGATGTCCCTGGACGGGTACATCGCCGGCCCGGCGGACACGAGGGAAAATCCGTTCGGCACAAAGGGCCACCGGCTGCACAAATGGCTGGGCAACGGCGAAGAAGAACCCCGTAGCTACCGGCCCAGCGATCAGCCGAGTCAGACAGTGTTCGACGAGATGCTGGCCACCGGTGCCGTGATCACCGGTCGACGAACCGGAGACTTCGTCGACTACTGGGGCGGCGATCATCACAATGGCGTGCCGATCTTCGTCCCGACACGTCGAGCACCCGGTGGTACGCACGCGGGTGATGTGCGTTTCGTCACCGACGGCATCGAGTCGTGCGTCGAGCAGGCCAAAGCGGCTGCCGGGGATCGCGACGTCATGTTGCATGGTGCATACACCGCGCAGGAATGCTTGCGGGCAGGGATCCTGGACATGCTCGAAATCCAGCTCATCCCAGTCCTTTTCGGCGAGGGGCGACGACTTTTCGAACGCCTCGGACCCCACCACATCGACCTCGGCCTTGTTCGCACGCTCGAGTCGCCCAACGCTCTGCACCTACGCTATGGGGTCAACTACGCATGATCTCGCCGAGCCTCCCCGGCTCAGTAGGCCCGGGCCACGTAGGCAAGCGCACCCGCGTCATGGTCGGCTTCGGGTAGCGATCCGTCGTTGAGTTGCAGGCACCTCACCGTGAGGCCACTGGCCGCGAGGTCGTCCTCGCCTGCCGTGCCAACCACTTCCCACGGCACGCGGGCGACACCCGTCTGCGCTACATCGCGCACCTCGTTGAGCGTCGTGCAATCGGAGATGAACGCGTCGCGGCGTGCAGTCGCCGCTTCGAGCATGTCCTGCTGGACGCGACCGGTGAGCCGCTGGACCTCGTCGACGAGGTCGTCCACGCCCACCTTGTTCTTGTCGCGGGTGTCCCTGCGGTAGACCACCGCGACATTCTCGCCGAGGTCGCGCGGGCCGAGTTCGACGCGGATCGGCACACCCTGCAGGTCCCATTCGGTGGCGCGCCAGCCGAAGCTTTGCGTGACATTGTCGTCGAGTCTCACCCGCACACCACGCAGCCTGAGCTGCTCGACCATCGCCGAGGCGGCGCGGGTGACGCCACCGTCGGTGTCCTTGACCACCACGACCACCACCTGCACCGGCGCCAGGGCCGGCGGCAGGACGAGCCCGAAGTCATCGCCGTGGCACATGATCAGTCCCCCAAGCATCCGGGTCGATGCGCCCCAAGAGGTCGTCCAACAAAGCTCGGTCGAACCGTCGGGGCTCGAGTAGCTGATGTTGAATGCGCGGCTGAACCTTTGGCCCAGCTCGTGCGACGTGCCCATCTGCAGGGCCTTACCGTCGCGCATGATGCCTTCGCAGGTCATGGTGTTCGCAGCGCCGGCGAACCGCTCCCTGGCCGTCTTGCGGCCGACGATCACCGGCATCGCGAGGACGCCGCGCATGAAATCCTCGTAGACGCCGTGAAGGATGCGGCGGGCATACTGCCGGGCATCGGCCTCGGTGCCATGCGCGGTGTGGCCTTCCTGCCACAGGAACTCCGTGGTGCGCAGGAAGATTCGCGGCCGCAGTTCCCACCGCACGACGTTGGCCCACTGATTGAGGAGTAGCGGTAGGTCACGGTAGCTATCGACCCATTTGGCCATGTACTCCCCGATGACTGCCTCGCTCGTCGGACGGATGGCAAGCCACTCGGTCAACTCCTTGCCGCCGCCGTGCGTCACGACGGCCAGCTCGGGGCTGAAGCCTTCGACATGCTCGGCCTCACGTTCAAAGAAGTTCATCGGGATCAGCAACGGGAAGTACGCGTTCTGGGCCCCGGCGGCCTTGATCCGCGCGTCGACCTCGCCCTGCATGCGCTCCCAGATCGCGTACCCGTTGGGTCGGATAACCATGGTTCCGCGCGCGGGACCGTTCTCGGCCAGCTTCGCCTTGGTGAGCACGTCCTGATACCACCGAGGAAAGTCGTCTGCCTGAGCGGTCAGTACCGCCATCTACCTGCCCTCTCGTCGTCCCGATATCAACCGCACAGTATTCCCCGCGCGTCAATCGCTACAGGTAAACCCGATGCCTGCCGGCGACGGCACCGGATGGGGCTTCTGGTTCCTTGGCCAGTGGATTCCGCTGTAGCCAAACATCATTCGAGAGGCGTTGGTCGCTGGGCGCACAATCCGCACGCAAACCTGAATTGCGGTGCCCGGCCGACACGTTGACTCAGCACCAAGGGGGGCCCGGTCAATACCGCAGCGTCGGCACCCTGTCCCCAAGGGGCTCTCCCCTGCCGTGTCGGCGCCGGGACTGTGATCCAATGTTGGCGACCGTGAGTCGATGAACACAGGGAGCGGCATTGGTACGACCGGCTGGTTTGGACGACGCGCTTGACAAGCTGCGCGCCGACTACGACACGACGCCGTACACCTCCAACTCGTTTCCGCAGTCGGCGCCGGGACAGCTTGCCGCGATCGCCTACTTGTTCGGGCTGGAGACTCCCGAGGTGTCGACCGCGCGGGTGCTCGAGATCGGCTGTGCCGGGGGCGGCAACCTGATCCCGTTCGCCGCGGCGCATCCGCGGGCGCGCGTCGTTGGCATCGATCTGTCCGAAGTGCAGATCGACCAGGGACGCACCCGCGTGCAGGCCCTGGGCCTGAACAACCTGGAGCTGCTCGCCGGCGACATCGCGCGGATGGACCTGGCGGCGTTGGGGCAGTTCGATTTCGTCATCGCCCATGGCGTGTACAGCTGGGTGCCGGCCGAGGTGCAGGAAGCGGTGTTGTCCGCCTTCCGCAGGCTGCTGGCCCCCGAGGGCGTGGCCTACATGAGCTACAACGTGTATCCCGGCTGGAAGTCCAAGGAGATCGTCCGCGATGCCATGCTGCTGGCCAGCGGCACCAGCGCGACGCCGGATGAGAAGGTGCGCGAGGCGCGCCGGATGGCCGATTTTCTGGAGGAGGTGGCCCCGGCCGATGGCGTGCTCGCCCGGGTAATGGCCGTATCCAGGCAGCATGCCCTGGGTTTCGGGGATTCCTACCTGTTGCACGACGAGCTCGAGGCGTTCAACGCGCCGTGCTATTTCTACGAGATGCTGGGACGTGCGGGCGCGCACGGTCTCGCCTATCTCGCAGAGGCACACCCCGAGACGATGGTTCCGGGCAACTTCGGTCCCAGGGTTGCGGAGTTTCTGAACGACAAATGTGGCGGTGTCCAAGTGCTTATCGAGCAATACCTGGACTTCGTCCTCAACCGGATGTTCCGCGAATCGCTCCTGGTTCACGCCGAACGCGCACCCCAGATCCGCTACAACCCGGACCGCAGCCGCTGCCGCCGGTTGCACATCGCCGCGTGGGTGCCGCCCGTGGACGGGCCGACTCGTCTCGACCGCTCGCGCCAGGAGTTCCTGGAATCCGACGGTGCGACGCTGTTCACGAACGATCCGGGGATCAAGGCTGCACTGGATGCGCTCAGCGACCGCTGGCCGTGGACGCTGTCCCGGCAGGAGTTGGTTGATGCGGTGCATGCGCGGCTTGTTTCTGCGGGGTTGACTCCCAGCGCCGACCTGGCCGACCACATCGACGACCTGATGGGTGTCCTGATACTGCAGGGAGCGGCGCGCTTGCGGCTTGATCCGATAGCGCCGCAACCGGCCTCCGCGCCGCTTCGGCTCGACGAGCCCGCCAGGCGGATGGCGGAGCTGACGCGCGGGGAGATGGATGCGTCAACCTTCAACCTGTGGCACGAGACGTTGATTCTGTCGCCGGTGGACCGCCACCTGCTGCCCCTGCTGGACGGCACCCGTGATCGCGATGCGCTCGTGGAGGCCCTGCTGGCCGTCGACCGAGATAACCCGATTCAGATCGACAGCGACGGCGAGCAGGTGTCGGGCGACGCCGAAGTGCGCGACGCCCTCGTCGAGCACGTCGACGCGCTGCCCGAACGCCTCGCCGAGATGCAGCTGTTGCGAATCGGCTGATCACTCTGCGCTGAGCGGAGTTCTCGCGCGCGTTCACGTGCGGTCATCGCTCCCCACACTCCGTGCTGCTCGGGTGTTCGCAGCGCGTGTTCACGGCACTCGGCCAGAACGGGGCATTGTCGGCAGATGAGCTTGGCCTCGTTCTCACGCTGGCGAAGGCCGGACTTGAGGCGGTCCTCCGGAAAGAAAACTTCCAGCGGATAGCCCAGGCACCTGCCCCGCAGCTGCCAGCTCCACGCGTCCTGCATCGGAGGAGGCAGCTGCAGGCAGTGTGTCCTCGAGAACGACGTCAGGTAACTACTCTGCCGTACCACCATTTCGGCCTCCGCTCATCTGTCCCGGCAGCACCATCCGACACAGTTGTCACACCTTGAATTCGACGACTGCGCGTGCCTCGTTACAGCCGTCCGAAAATTCGAGGAAATTGGCTACCCGCTAGCCGTCGGTCTCGTCGGGTAGCCGGAGCACACCCATGCTGGCTGCCGCCGCCACCAGCAGACCCGCCGCCGCCGTCAGGGATATCGCAAGACCGAATTCCGAGGCGACGAGTCCCCACACAAACGATCCGAGTGCCTGCGATCCGATAAGGAACACCAAGTACATCGCGAGGCCCCGGGCCCGCATCCATTGGGGGAAAGAAAGCTGCGCGGCGGCGGTGAGCGTGGTCAGCGTCGCAATCCACGCCACACCGGACAGCAGCAACACCACGACGGCCGGCCAAAGCGGAAGGTAAGCCGACGCGACTAAACCCGCTGCGGTGGTGAGCGCCGCCACGGCCAACAGCAGGTTGGCCGACAACGCCGCCTGAAGCCGGGCATTCACGAAGGCGCCGACGATTGCCCCGACCCCGGCCGTTCCCAATACCGCGCCGTAGCCGATTGCGCGAAGGTTCCACTGGTCGTGAGCCACCAGAGGCAGAAGGGCCCACAGCGCCGAAGCGGGAAACGCGAACATCGCCGTTCGCAGCATGATTCTGCGGGCGGTCCGGCTGCGGCGAATGTATCGGACGCCGGCGAAAATCGACTGACTAAGCGGCTCCCGTTCGCCGTTCGCCGCGGTGGCCGGCCGCTTCCAGGCGGCAAGCGCGAGGATGACGGCCACGAAGGACACGGCATTGATCGCGAAGACGGCCGCGGACCCCGCCGCAGCCACGAGCATGCCCGCGATCGGCGGTCCGATCGCTCGCGCCGCATCGACAGTGACACCGCTGAGCGACGCCGCCGCGTGGATCTGCTCGCGTGGCACCAGCTCGGGCTGGATCGCCTGCCAGGCCGGGGTTGTCAACGCGGCGGCGCAGCCGATCGCGAACATCAGCGCCAGCAGCGAAACCGGATTGAGTAACCCGGCGAACGCGATCACGGTCAAGATCGATGCGGCGCACGCCGCGTACACCTGCACCGCGATCAGCAGCCGTCGGCGATCGACACGATCGGCCAGCGCACCCGCGAATAGCGCCAAGATCAGGGTCGGCGACAAACTGGCGGTCTGAACGAGGGCGATCAAGGTTGCACTGGCATGGTGTTCGACCAGAAACCACTGCGCGCCAACCGTTTGCATCCAGGTACCAATGTTGGAGGTGAGCGCGGCGATGAACAGGGCGCGGAACACGCCGATCCTCAGCGGCGCCCAGGTGCCGATCACGGGATGACCGGCAGTATTACCGCGGACGGGTGGCCGGCGTCATGCAGGATGCTCTGGGTCGCTGTGCGGATGGCCGAGTCCGTTCCGAACGGTGCGCCGGTGTTCGGGTTGGGCGCGAACTGGGGATAGTCGCTGCTGGAGATCTCCAGCCCGATGCGGTCTCCGCGTCGGAATTGATAGCTGGTCGGCCAGACCCGGATCTGATACTCGTATGGTTGGCCCGGCACCGTCGGGGTCGGATCGGACAGTGAATCCCGAAACGACGTCCGCACGATGCCGTTGTTGAGGTTGATTACCCGGCCATCGGGTTTGACGACGGTGAGCTTGGCGGTGAAATCCGTGTCGGTGGCGCTGGATTGGGCCCACAGCCGCACCGATACCGGACCCGTCACCTCGGTGTCGCGGTCGAGCGGCGCGCTTGTATAGACCAGGACGTCGGATCGCTGTTCGACGGGAGTCTGATCGTAGGGTCCCTGCGGGCCGGTCCGCGCACCGCAGCAGGAGTGACCGCCCACGCTCGGCACCGGGAAGGCGGGATCGTAGGCGTAGATGTCCGGTGGTTGTGGGCCCGGCGGGGCGGACCCGAGTTGTCCCTTGCGGTCTGCGATTCCGCCGGGGCCGGACAGGTAGAACGTCGTCCACTTGGTGTGCGGCAGTGGCCAACTCGGCGCGGATTTCCAGATGTCGGCACCCATGACGAAATAGTCCACCCGGGGTTGTCCGGCGACGTCGTTGTCCCGGCCCTTCAGGAAGTGGTCGAACCAGGCCAGCATCAGATCGTTGACGGGGCTGTCGCCGACCGGGCCGATGTCCTTCAACAGCTGCGCGGGCTGCGAGTCGGGTCGGCCCCAGTTGACGTGATCCCACGGGCCGATGATCAGGCGCTGGTTGTCGCGAGCCAGGTCGCTTCCCCCGTGGGCCACCATGCCGGAGAAGTTTTCGGTGCCGCCCGCGAGGAAGGCGTCATACCAACCCTCGACGTGCAGCACGGGGACCCGCACCGACGGGTATCTGTCCCGGATGCTGAGGGGCCGCCAGAAGTTGTCGCGGGAGAAGTGCCGGATCCAATCGAAGTACCACGGCGCGACGGCGGGGTTGTGCGGCTGCAGTGGTGGCAGGTCCTTGAACGGCCGGAAGTCCATCCAGCGGGTTGGCTCGGCGGCGGCTGCCTCCAGCTCGGAAACCGTGTCGTGGTCT
>DATARY010000084.1:0-6900 GCA_036263935.1 Mycobacterium sp. | reverse complement strand
ATCAGCCGAGTCGGCGCAGCCGCGGTTCCAAATCTTTCTGGAATAGTTCCAGGAACCGGCGCTGGTCGTGACCCGGCGCGTGGAACACCAGGTGGTTGAGGCCCCAATTCACGTACTGACCGACCTTCTCCACGGCCTCGTCGGGATCCGACGCAACGATCCAGCGCTTTGCGACCTGCTCGATGGGGAGTGCGTCGGCGGCCTTCTCCATCTCGATGGGATCGTCGATGCTGTGCTTCTGCTCGGCGGTCAGCGACAGCGGCGCCCAGAACCGGGTGTTCTCCAGCGCAAGGTCGGGGTCGGGATCGTAGGAGATCTTGATCTCGATCATCCGGTCGATGTCGTCGGGGTTGCGGCCCGCCGCCTCGGCGCCCTCTTTGACTGCCGGGATCAGCTTGTCCTTGTACAGCTCCTCGCCCTTGCCGGACGTGCAGATGAATCCGTCGCCCGCGCGCCCGGCGTACTTGGCCACCTGTGGCCCGCCCGCGGCGATGTAGATCGGGATACCGCCTTCGGGAACGTCGTAAATCGACGCGCCCCTGGTGTGGTAATACTCGCCGTCGAAGTCGACTCTGTCGCCGAGCCACAGCTCGCGCATCAGCTTGATGGACTCACGCAGCCGGGCGTAGCGCTCCTTGAACTCCGGCCATTCGCCCTCGTATCCGGTGGCGATCTCGTTGAGCGCCTCGCCGGTGCCCACCCCGAGGAAGATCCGATTCGGATACAGGCAGCCCATCGTCGCGAACGCCTGCGCGATGACGGCGGGGTTGTACCGGAAGGTCGGGGTCAGCACCGACGTGCCAAGAATCAGCCGCTTGGTGCGCTCCCCGACCGCGGTCATCCAGGCCAGGGAGAACGGTGCGTGCCCGCCTTCGTGGCGCCATGGTTGGAAGTGATCGCTGACCGTTGCACTGTCCATGCCGTGCTCTTCGGCCGCGACGGCCAGCTCGACGAGTTCCCGCGGGGCGAACTGCTCCGCCGACGCCTTGTATCCCAGTTTCAAGTCCACGCATTCGTTTCTACTCCCCCGCTTAGACTCGCGGGATGGCAGCAGCCCCGACGGCCATCACAGACACCGTGCATTTCGTCCAGACCGATCTGGTCAACTGGACGCTGGTCACCGACGGGAACGGCGTCATGTTGATCGATGCCGGCTTTCCCGGCAGCCGCGACGAGGTGCTCGGCTCGTTGCGGCGGCTCGGGTTCGGCGTCGATGACCTCCGGGCGATCCTGTTGACGCATGCCCACATCGACCATTTCGGTTCGGCCATCTGGTTCGCGAAAACACATGGCACACCGGTGTATTGCCATGCCGACGAGGTGGGACACTCCAAGCGCGAGTACCTCGAGCAGGCGTCTCTGGTGGACGTCGCAACGCGCGTCTGGCAGCCGCGAATGCTCATGTGGTCGGTGGCGATCGCCCGCAAGGGCGCGTTGGTGCGCGAAGGCATCCCGACCACCCAGGCGCTGACGGAGGAAGTCGCCGCGGGGCTGCCGGGGGCACCGAAGTCGATTCCCACCCACGGCCACACCAGCGGGCACTGTTCGTTCGTGGTGGACGGTGTGCTCGTCAGTGGCGACGCACTTGTGACCGGCCATCCAGTGGCGACGCGCAGTGGCCCGCAGTTGTTGCCCGACATGTTCAACCACGACCAGGATGGCTGCGTGCGGAGCCTGGCTGCGCTGGGAATGCTGGACAACGAGGTCATGCTGCCAGGTCACGGCCCGGTGTGGCGGGGATCGGTCCGCCACGCCGTCAAGCAGGCGACCCCGCCTGGGCCAAGCGCTACGCCGAATTCGTAGACAGCACACCGCATTACGTTCTGACACTAATCGCGTGGTGTATCAGGCCAAGGTCTCGTAGCCCAGCAGGAACAGGGCGGTAAGGCACAGCCCGCACGCCACCACGATCGTGGGCATCAGGATCATGCTGTCGAGTTCATCATCGTCGAGGACCTCGCCCTCGAACCGCCCGAACAGCACACGCGCCACTCCGGTCTTGCGGAAGGCGCGCACCATCGCCCGAACGGCCTTGGTGTTGCGTCGGCGGCCGATGAACACCCGTGACGCGAAGCCCACGACAAACGTCAACACGGCGGCGCCGAGCAGCAGCCACCCCACCGTCATTTGTGAAATCGACACGTCTCTCCCCGGCGTCGCCGACACCTGCGGGTCAGCCTATAGGCCAAGGTGTTCTCGCAGCGTATGCCCGGTGTATTCGGTGCGGAAGCTGCCGCGCTCCTGAAGCAGCGGCACCACCTGGTCGACGAACCCGTCGAGCCCGCGTGGTGTCAGGTGAGGTACCAGGATGAAGCCGTCGCATGCATCGGACTGCACGTGCAAGTCGATCTCGTCGGCGACCTGAGTGGGCGTGCCGACGAACTGCTGGCGGCTGGTGACGGCGATGACGAGCTCGCGGATGCTCAGATTCTCGGCCTCGGCACGCGCACGCCACGCGGCGGCGACCGCCCCGGGGTCGCCGTGCCGGACCCGGCCCCGGGTGACCGTGGGATCGTCGACCGGCTCGACATCGGGCAGTGGCCCGTCCGGATCGTAGGACGACAGGTCGCGCTGCCAGACCTGCTCGAGCATCGCGATCGCCGTCGCGGGGCTGACCTGCTGCAGCCGGATGTGGCGTGCCTTGTCCGCGGCCTCCTGTGGCGTATCGCCCAGCACGAACGTCGCGGCCGGAAACACCTTGAGCCTGTCGGGATCTCGACCGACGGACTCAGCGCGGGCCTTGACGTCGGCATAGTACTTTTGCCCCGCCTCCAGCGCGGAATGCAGCGTGAACAGCGCATCGGCGTGCTTGGCGCCGAATGCCCGCCCATCCGCGGAATCGCCCGCCTGCAACAGCACCGGGTGGCCCTGCGGCGCGGGCGGCAGCGTTGCGAGGCCGCGGACGTCGAACTGCGGGCCGTTGTGCTCAACCTGCCGAATGCGACTGGGGTCGACGTAGATTCCGGTTTCGCGATCGGCGATCACGGCGTCGGGCGCCCAGCTGTCCCAGAACTTGCGCGCCACGATGATGAATTCCTCGGCGCGCTTATATCGGTCGGAGTGGTCGAGGAATCCGCCGCGACGGAAGTTCTCACCGGTGAACGCATCCGATGAGGTGACCATGTTCCAGCCGGCCCGGCCGTCGGACAGATGGTCGAGGGTGGCGAATTGCCGTGCCACTTCGAAGGGTTCGTTGAATGTGGTGTTGATCGTGCCGGCAAGACCGACACGGTCGGTTACGCCGGCCAGCGCCGCAAGCACGGTAAAGGTGTCGGGGCGACCGACCACATCCAGATCGTGGATGCGGCCGCGGTGCTCGCGTAGCCGCAGCCCTTCGGCGAGGAAGAAGAAGTCGAACATGCCGCGCTCGGCGGTCCGCGCCAGGTGGACGAACGAGTCGAACTCGACCTGGCTGCCGGATTCGGGGTCCGACCAGACTGTGGTGCTGTTGACCCCGGGGAAGTGCGCGGCCAGGTGGATGGGCTTGCGGTGCTTGCCTTCTCGGATTGTCATCCAGTCAGCCCCCAGCGCTTCGCGATGAGTTCGTGTGAGTGCAGCCGGTCGGTGTGCCGATGCGTTACGGAGGTGACGACCAGCTCGTCGGCATCGGTGACCCGCTGCAGGATCTCCAGCTTGTCGGCCACTTCGTCGGGGTTACCGACGAATTGCGTTGCGGTGCGGTCCTTTACCACCTCGAGCTGCTCCTCCGTCAGCGGCGTTGATGTGTCGGGGTCCGGATACGGGATCGCGCCGTCGCCTGCCCGCACGGAGTACACCCAGTGGCCGTAACTGCTTGCCAGATGGCGCGCGGTAGCGGTGTCGTCGGCCACCACAACGTCGGCGGACACCACGACGTAGGGCTCCGCCAACGCGGCCGACGGCGTGAACGCGGCGCGGTAGGCGTCGATCGCATCCAGCGCGGTCGCCGGGGTGATGTGGTAGCTGGCGACGAACGGCAGGCCACAGGCGCCGGCCACCTGGGCACTTTGTCCCTTGCTGCTGCCGAAGACCCACGGCGTCAGGCCGGCGCGCTCACCGGGGGTCGCGTGTGCATCGACTCCGTCGATCTCGTAGCAGCCCTTAAGCATGGCCAGGATGTCGCCGACCTGCTGACCGAAGTCCGGCGTGACCGCCTCGGGCTGCTGTAGGACCGACATTTTCGCGCGCAGCCGTTGGTTGCGCATCAGTGCGCTGATGTCGAAAGGTGGCGGGACGATCACCCCGTCGACGACGCGCCAATCGCGGGGCGGCTTGGGCTTCGGCGTGGACTTCTTGATCGCTTCGCGACGCCGTTGACCGGACCGCCCCACGCCGAGGTCGATGCGGCCCGGATGAAACGCCTCAAGCATGCCGAAACTCTCCACGACGGCGATGGCGGTGGTCTGGCCGAGCTGCACCGCCGCGGCGCCGACGCGAATCCGGTTGGTGGCGGCCGCGATCTGACCGATCAGCACGGCCGGTGACGAGCTGGCGACCGCGACGAAATGGTGCTCGGCGATCCAGTAGCGCTTGTATCCCCACTGCTCGGCGTGTTGTGCGAGGTCGACCGTGTTGCGCAGCGCGGTGGCGGCGTCGCAGCCTTCGCTGATCGGCGCCAGGTCGAGGATCGACAGCGGTACGCTCATCCGAGTTCCACCCTGGCATAACGGTTGACGGCGACGGGTAATCCGATCCGCTCCCGCAGTGTCTCGCCGTCGCGGTAGGCGGTACGGAAGGCGCCCGTGTGCTGCAGCAGCGGCACCACCTCGTCGACGATCACCGGAAGGTCGGTGGCGTTCACGGCGGGCCGCAACCTGACGCCGTCGACGCCCACGCGTTGCCACCGCAGAAGCAGGTCCACCAGTTCGCTTGGCGTGCCGTCGAATACGAGCGCGTCCGAGCGGGGGTCGCTAACGCCGTCGAAGGTCACGTAGACATCGGCGTAGACCCTGAGGTCGGCGCCACCGGCCTGCGCGACCTCGTCCAAAATCGCCCGCAGCGAGTCGTCGTCTTGCGGTGTGATGAACACGAGATCAGCGCTGCGAGCAGCGAATTCGTAGACACGCTTCGCGTGGGCGAGGGCGGTCACCACGGGCTGGCCCTGCGGCGGGCGCGGCGTGATCGACGGTCCCTTGACGGAGAAGAACTTTCCGGCGAAGTCGATGTAGTGCAGCTTGTCCCGGTCGACGAATCGCCGTGTGGCGACGTCTCGGATGACTGCGTCGTCCTCCCAGCTGTCCCAGAGCCTCCGGGCGACCTCGACCGCGTCGGAGGCCTCGTCGAAAAGGTCGACGCCGCGGATGTCGCGCCTGCCGAACAGCTCCGCCTCGTGCTGGGTGCCGCTGATCCTGACCTGCCAGCCGGCCCGACCGTGGGAGACGAAGTCAAGCGTGGCAATGGCTTTGGAAACGTGAAACGGCTCGGTGTGGGTGACCGTGGCGACCGGGATCAAGCCGATGTGATGTGTGGCGGGGGCAACTCTGGAGGCGACCAGTACGGCGTCGGGCCGGCCCGCGAGCCAACGCGGTTCGATCTCGGGACGGCGGCGGCGCTGCGGGGTGAGGGCGTCGTCGAACGTGACGAAATCCAGCAGACCGCGTTCGGCGGTCGCGGCGAGATCGGCCCAGTACCGGCCGCTTGTGACGGGCCCGGAGTCAGGCGTGTGCCGCCAGGCCTCGGGATGCCAGCCGTACCCGTCGAGCGCGACGCCGATATGAATACGGTCGGTCATGGCCCTGCCTTCTCCAATGTCTTCTCGAACGCAATCGGATAGACCTCACCCTCGGCAGGCAGCGGTTCAGCCAGCCGCGTGTATCCGGTCGTGAGATATAAAGCCTCAGCCTCGGGCTGACGATCGCCCGTCGTGAGATACACGCGCTGATATCCGCGGGCGGCGATCTCCGCTTCCAGTTCGACGAGCAGTGCCTTCGCGTGCCCCCGGCGCCGATAGCGGCTGTCGGTCCAGATGCGCTTGAGTTCGGCGGTGATGTCGTCGAAGCGGCGGAATGCACCGCCCGTGACGGGCTGGCCGTCGAGCAGCCCGATCAGCAGGGCGCCGGCGGGTGGGGCGAGCTCATGGGCGGGGTAACCGCGTAACCATTTCGCGACGGCATCCTCGGTGACGCCGTACCGAGTCGCGTACTCGACCGCGAGCTCGGCCAGCAGCGGCTCGGCCAGCGGATCTTCCTGGCTGACCGTCACAAACTCAAGCTGGCTCACCGCTGGCACGGACATCACCTATATGTCTAACGCCATCCACCCCGGCGCATTCCAAACCGGACGATTCGCTCAGGGTGACCCGAAATTTCGCCCGCTTAGAACGGTGGTGGGTCGGCGGCGTATCGGGTTGCGTTGAGGTTGCGTTCCCATTGGATGCGCGACGCGCGGTGTTGGGCGCGGGTTTGTTTTCGGGTGGGCATGCACAACCCCCGCAGTGGGCTCGGTGGTGATGTGGCTGTGGGTAGGATCGGCTCGCCGGTGGGCAGCGCCAATTGCGGAAAGAACAGCGCCCCTGCGGGTGTGGTGCTGTACCGGCGCCCGCTGGGCGAGGTGAAGATGATCGTCGCGTCGGGCAGCTGACGTTCACTCCATCCACCGGGCCCACAGAAGAACGTCTTGAGCAGATGATGGAAGCGGCAGTAGCAGGCGTTGTTCGAGGCATGGGTGGGTCCCAGCGGATAGGGCACGGTGTGGTCGATGTCAGCGGTCCACGCCGGCTTATCACATCCCATCCAGTGGCACGTCAGATCCCGGCAGCGGATGAACTCGCCCAGCGCCGTGGATGGCCGGTACTGCGGTTGTGGGGTCGGCGTGGGGATGATTACCGGGCGCAGCCTGGCCCGCTTGGCCAACTCAGTGATGGTGGCAGCCGGCAGGGCTCCATAGCCCGACAGGTATCCGGGCTTGTCGCTGGTGCCCTCC
>DATARY010000071.1:0-11717 GCA_036263935.1 Mycobacterium sp. | reverse complement strand
GAGGTCAGCCCCGCGCTCATCAAATCGATCCAGGCGTCGATGATGTCCGCGACGGCCAGGTCGCTCTCGAGGAATCCGCGCAGCCGCCCCTCGATCTCGCCGCCGACGGCGTCCACTCCCGCGGCGGCGAGCTCCTGTTTGCCATCGGGGAAGTGGTGGTACAACGAACCGGCCTTGACCTCGGCGGACTCCAAGATCTGGTTCACGCCCGTGGCGGCATAGCCCTGCCTGCGGAACAGCAGGCCAGCGCTGTCCACCAGCGCGGTGCGGCTTCGATCCGGACGAGGCATGCCTTGACTTTACTTGAAAGGTCACTCAAGAACAGTTGAACGAAGACTAAAGACGGGTTCCGCCATGCAGCACCTGATGTTCGAGGACGGCGGGCGACGGGCCCGGGGTGACGGCCCGCGGCCCTAACGCGTCGCGGCAACGACAGCACGACCGCCGCCGCCGCGAACAACCCGGAGAACACCCGGTTGAGGACGGTCTGTTGGCGCGGCGTCTGCAGCCACTTGAGCAGCCGCGCCGAAAAACGTCAGCCAGACTCCCCACGCCATGGCGTCAGTCTGTCAAGCGATATCGGCGACCAAGATCGCCATCCTGCCCGCCTGCACCCGGGCCATGAACGGTAACCCGTCGGCGCCGCTTCCTGCAGGCACGATCCGCGGATTGACGATGTGCACGTCCTTCCGAATGAAATGCACGTCGGCCTCGCCTGCGGCCAGCACATTCTTCACCCAGTCGGTCTTGCCGTGTGCCAGTGCGATGGCGAGCACGTTGCCCTTGCGGTACGCGGTGACGATGGTTTCGTAGGGCTTACCGGACTTGCGGCCGCGGTGTTTGATGGTCGCCGTTCCGGGCAGGTAACGCGCCAACGGCTTGATCATCGAGTTGAGGTACTTGACTTGGAAGCTCTCGAACCACGGCGGGAAAACCATCGGCACGCCCGGCGCGTTGTTGGGGTGATCCTTGGCCTTCATGACGCCTCCAATTCCGAGTTGTGCTGCTCTGGGACAATAGTCAGCGTGAATGTATCGCCACCGGGTCCACATGTCGCCGCCGGTGCGGCTCCGGGTCCAGATGTCGCCGCCGGTGCGGCTCCGGGTCCAGATGTCGCCGCCGGTGCGGCTCCGGCTATGGCGCGCATCGATCTGCGCGGTGCCGAGCTGTCCGCTGCCCAGCTGCGGGCGGCGCTGCCGCGTGGCGGGGTCGACGTGGAAGCGGTGGCGCCCAAGGTGCGGCCGATCGTCGATGCGGTGGCCGATCGGGGTGCCGAGGCCGCGCTGGAGTACGGCGAATCCTTCGACGGGGTCCGGCCCGCGCAGGTCCGGGTTCCTGCGGAACGCCTGGCCAGCGCACTGGCCGAGCTGCACGCCGACGTCCGGGTCGCGCTGGAGGTCGCCATCGAGCGGACCCGCACGGTCCATGCCGATCAGCGGCGCGCGGACAGCACGACGACGCTTGCTCCGGGCGCGACGGTAACCGAACGCTGGGTGCCCGTCGAGCGGGTCGGGCTGTACGTGCCCGGCGGAAACGCCGTCTACCCGTCGAGCGTGGTGATGAACGTGGTGCCCGCGCAGACCGCGGGCGTGGACTCGCTGGTGATCGCCAGCCCGCCGCAGGCACAGTCGGGGCCTTTCCGGGGACTTCCACACCCGACGATCCTCGCGGCGGCCGCGCTGCTGGGCGTCGACGAGGTGTGGGCCGTCGGCGGTGCGCAGGCGGTCGCGCTGATGGCCTACGGCGGCGTCGACACCGACGGTGCCGAGCTGGCCCCCGTTGACATGGTGACCGGCCCCGGCAATATCTACGTGACGGCGGCCAAGCGCATCTGCCGCTCGGAGATCGGTATCGACGCCGAGGCCGGCCCCACCGAAATTGCGATCCTCGCCGACCACACCGCTGATCCGGTGCACGTGGCCGCGGACCTGATCAGCCAGGCCGAGCACGACGAGATGGCCGCCAGTGTGCTGGTCACGTGTAGTGCAGAGCTGGCGGACGCCACCGATCGCGAACTCGCCGCCCAGTTGGAGACGACCGTGCACCGGGGGCGGGTGACGGCCGCGTTGACCGGGCGTCAGTCCGCGATCGTGCTTGTCGACGACTTGGATGCCGGCATCCGGACGGTGAATGCCTACGCTGCCGAGCATTTGGAGATTCAGACGGCCGACGCTCCGGATGTCGCGGCCCGGATCCGTTCGGCCGGTGCGATTTTCGTCGGCCCGTATTCGCCGGTCAGCCTTGGCGACTACTGCGCGGGCTCGAACCACGTACTGCCCACCGCGGGGTGCGCCCGCCACTCCAGCGGGCTGTCGGTGCAGACGTTCCTGCGCGGAATCCATATCGTCGACTACACCGAGACCGCCCTCAAGGACGTGTCCGGGTACGTCATCACCCTGGCGCAGGCCGAGAACCTGCCTGCGCACGGCGAAGCGGTGCGCCGGAGGTTTGGGGTGTGATGAGCCGCTTGCGCGAAGAACAACGCGGAGAACTAAGTCCCAAGCGATCTGTATCCCTGGATGATCTGCCGCTGCGGGACGACCTGCGCGGTAAATCGCCGTACGGCGCACCGCAACTGAATGTTCCGGTGCGGCTCAACACCAACGAGAACCCGCATCCACCCACAAAAGCCTTGATCGACGACGTGACCGCCTCCGTCCATGCCGCCGCGAAGCACCTACACCGGTATCCCGACCGCGATGCCGTTGCACTGCGCACCGACCTGGCCGCGTACTTGACGGCGCAGACCGGTACGGCCACAAGCGTCGAAAATGTGTGGGCCGCCAACGGTTCCAACGAGGTCCTGCACCAGCTGCTGCAGGCGTTCGGCGGGCCGGGCCGCAGCGCCATCGGCTTCGTTCCGTCGTACTCGATGCATCCGATCATCGCCGACGGGACGCAGACGTCGTGGCTGGTGGCCAACCGCGCCGATGACTTCGGCCTCGATGCCGGCGTGGCTGTGCGGGCGATCAAGGAGAAGCAGCCGGACATCGTCTTTGTCGCCAGCCCCAATAACCCGTCGGGCCAAAGCGTTCCGCTCGACCAGCTGCGCCAGCTGCTCGACGCGATGACCACCGGCATGCTGATCCTCGACGAGGCCTACGGCGAGTTCTCATCGCAACCGAGCGCGATCAGGCTGATCGACGAGTATCCGACGAAGCTCGTCGTCACCCGCACGATGAGCAAGGCGTTCGCGTTCGCCGGGGGCCGGCTGGGCTACCTGATCGCCACGCCCGCGGTGATCGACGCGATGCTGTTGGTGCGGCTGCCGTACCACCTGTCGTCGGTCACCCAAGAGGCCGCGCGCGCCGCGCTGCGCCACGCCGACGACACGCTCGGCAGCGTCGCAAAGCTGATCGCCGAGCGCATCAGGGTGACAGAAGCGTTGACCGCCATGGGTTTCCGGGTCATCCCCAGCGATGCGAACTTCGTGCTGTTCGGCGAGTTCGCCGATGCGCCGGCCACCTGGCAGCGCTACCTCGACGCCGGAATCCTGATCCGCGATGTGGGCATCCCCGGATACCTGCGCGCAACCACCGGCCTGGCCGGGGAGAACGACGCGCTGTTGGCCGCCAGCGCCCGAATAGGAGCACAGTGACCAAACCCCGTCGCGCGCAAATCGAACGCAAGACCAAGGAATCCGACATCACCGTCGACATCAATCTCGACGGTACCGGCATCGTCAGCGTCGACACCGGCGTGCCGTTCTACGACCACATGCTCACCTCGCTCGGCAGCCACGCCAGCTTCGACCTGACCGTGCGCGCCAAGGGTGATGTCGACATCGAGGGCCACCACACCATCGAGGACACCGCGATCGTCCTGGGCCAGGCCCTGGGCCAGGCGCTCGGGGACAAGAAGGGGATCCGCCGCTTCGGCGATGCATGGATCCCGATGGACGAGACGCTCGCGCACGCTGCGGTCGACGTGTCGGGCAGGCCGTACTGCGTGCACACCGGTGAGCCGGAACACATGCTGCACACCACGATTGTCGGCTCTGAAGTGCCCTACCACACGGTGGTCAACCGGCACGTGTTCGAGACGATCGCCATGAACGCCCGCATTGCGCTGCACGTGCGGACGATCTATGGCCGCGACCCGCATCACATCACCGAGGCGCAGTACAAGGCCGTCGCACGCGCGTTGCGCCAAGCGGTCGAGTACGACCCGCGCGTGACGGGCGTGCCGTCCACCAAAGGCACGTTGTGACAGCCAAAGTGCATTCGCGGCGCCGCCGCGGCGTCGTCGTCCTCGACTACGGCTCCGGCAACCTGCGCTCGGCCCAGCGAGCGCTGCAGCGGGTGGGCGCCGACGTCGAGGTGACGTCGGACGCCGACGCGGCAATGAACGCGGACGGCCTTGTGGTGCCGGGCGTCGGTGCGTTCGAGGCGTGCATGACCGGGCTGCGCAAGGTCGGCGGGGAGCAGATCGTAGCCGACCGGGTCTCGGCCGGGCGCCCCGTGCTCGGGGTGTGCGTCGGCATGCAGATCCTGTTCGCGCGCGGCGTGGAGTTCGGCGTGCAGACCAACGGCTGCGGCCAGTGGCCCGGCGCCGTCGTCCGGCTCGACGCCCCGGTGATCCCGCACATGGGCTGGAACGTCGTCGACGCCGCAGCAGGTAGCCGGTTGTTCAAGGGTCTAGACGCCGGCACCCGGTTCTACTTCGTGCACTCCTATGCCGCCCAGCAGTGGGAGGGCGACCCCGGCGCGTTGCTGGCCTGGGCGACGCACCATGTGCCGTTCCTGGCCGCGGTCGAGGACGGACCGCTGGCCGCAACCCAATTTCACCCGGAGAAGAGCGGTGACGCCGGTGCCGCGTTGCTGGCGAACTGGGTCGGGGCGCTAGGTTGACCGCCGTGAAATTGATTCTTCTTCCCGCCGTCGACGTCGTGGAGGGCCGCGCCGTGCGCCTGGTTCAGGGCCAGGCCGGCAGCGAGACCGGGTATGGGTCCGCGTTGGACGCCGCGCTGACCTGGCAGCGCCACGGCGCTGAGTGGATCCACCTCGTCGACCTTGACGCCGCATTCGGCCGCGGCAGCAACCGCGAGCTGCTCGCCGAGGTGGTGGGCAGGCTCGACGTCGCGGTCGAACTCTCCGGCGGGATTCGGGACGACGATTCGTTGAAGGCCGCGCTGGCGACCGGATGTGCCAGGGTCAACCTTGGCACCGCCGCCCTGGAGAACCCGCAGTGGTGCGCGACGGTCGTCGCCGAGCACGGCGAGAAGGTGGCCGTCGGTCTGGACGTGAAGATCGTCGACGGCGAGCACCGGCTGCGCGGCCGCGGCTGGGAGACCGACGGCGGGGACCTGTGGGAGGTGCTGGAACGCCTTGACCGAGAAGGATGTTCGCGCTTCGTGGTCACCGACGTCACCAAGGACGGCACCCTCGACGGGCCCAACCTCGAGCTGCTCACGAGGGTCACCGAACGCACCGACGCGCCGGTGATCGCGTCCGGCGGCGTGTCGAGCCTCGACGACCTGCGGACCATCGCGACGCTCACCGATCGCGGTGTGGAGGGCGCCATCGTCGGGAAGGCGTTGTACGCCGGGCGATTCACGCTGCCGCAGGCCCTGGCCGCGGTGGGGCAGTAGGACGTCGATGGCGCTGGACGAGAGCGACATCGACACTTTGGTTTCCGAGGCCGCCGCGATCCTGGACGACGCGGCGAAGCCGTTCATCGCCGGTCACCGTGCCGAGTCGGCGGTGCAGAAGAAGGGCAATGACTTCGCCACCGAGGTCGACCTCGCGATCGAACGCCAGGTCAAGGACGCGCTGGTGTCGACGACCGGCATCGACGTGCACGGCGAGGAGTTCGGCGGCGCGGATGTCGAATCGCCGCTGGTGTGGGTGCTCGACCCGATCGACGGCACGCTCAACTACGCCGCCGGCTCGCCAATGGCGGCGATCCTGCTCGGCCTTGTGCGCGACGGCAACCCGGTCGCGGGCCTGACCTGGGTGCCGTTCACCGGTGAGCGTTTCACCGGCATCGTCGGTAAACCGTTGCAGAGCAACGGCGTCGAGCTCCCCGTGCTGGAGTCGGCGGAGCTGGCCGACTCGATCGTCGGGGTCAGTAGCTTCAACGTCGATTCGCGCGGCAGGGTGCCGGGCCGTTATCGGCTTGCCGTGATCGAGAACCTGAGCCGGAAGTGCTCCCGGATGCGGATGCACGGTGCGACGGGTATCGACCTCGCGTACACGGCGGCCGGAATCCTGGGTGGGGCAATCAGTTTCGGCGGTCACGTGTGGGACCACGCGGCGGGCGTCGCGCTGATTCGGGCGGCCGGCGGCATCGTCACCGATCTGGCGGGCAACGACTGGACGGTGAACTGCCCATCGGCGTTGGCGGGTGTCCCCGGCGCGCACGGTGAACTCCTCGAGCTACTGAATTCCGTTGGCCGCCCGGAGGACTACTGATGGACGTCGCGGTGCGCATCATTCCGTGCCTGGACGTCGACGACGGGCGGGTGGTCAAGGGTGTCAACTTCGAAAATCTGCGGGACGCAGGCGATCCCGTCGAACTGGCGGCGGCCTACGATGCTGAGGGCGCCGACGAGCTGACTTTCCTGGACGTAACGGCGTCGTCATCGGGCCGCGCCACCATGCTGGATGTGGTCAAGCGCACCGCCGAGCAGGTGTTCATCCCACTGACCGTCGGGGGCGGCGTGCGCTCGGTTGCCGATGTCGACGTGCTGCTGCGCGCCGGCGCGGACAAGGTGGCCGTCAACACCGCCGCGATCGCCCGCCCCGAACTGCTGGCCGAGCTGTCCCGCCAGTTTGGGTCGCAATGCATCGTGCTGTCGGTTGATGCCCGCACCGTGCCGGAAGGGTCGGAATCAACGGCGTCTGGTTGGGAGGTCACCACCCACGGTGGCCGCCGCGGCACCGGCATCGATGCCATCGAATGGGCGACGCGCGGCGCGGAACTCGTGGTGGGCGAGATCCTGCTCAACTCGATGGACTACGACGGCACCAAGGCCGGATTCGACCTCAAGATGCTGCGGGCGGTGCGTGGCGCCGTCTGTGTGCCGGTGATCGCGAGCGGTGGTGCGGGTGCGGCGGAACATTTCGCGCCCGCCGTTGTTGCAGGTGCCGACGCCGTGCTGGCCGCGAGCGTGTTCCATTTCCGGGAGCTCACCATCGGCCAGGTCAAGGCGGCGATGGCGGCGGAAGGGATCACGGTGCGGTGATGAGCGCTCGCGCGAAGAACGGACTGCCATGACGCTCGACGCAAGCATCGCGTCGCGGCTGAAACGCGACGCCAACGGGCTGTTCACGGCGGTGGTGCAGGAGCGCGGCACCGGCAAGGTGCTGATGGTGGCCTGGATGGACGACGACGCGTTGGCGCGCACGCTGGAGACCCGCGAGGCGACCTACCACTCACGCTCGCGCGGTGAGCAGTGGATCAAGGGCGCGACCTCCGGCCACACCCAGCACGTGCACTCGGTGCGCCTGGATTGCGACGGCGACACCGTGTTACTCGAGGTCGACCAGGTGGGCGCCGCCTGCCACACCGGCGACCATTCGTGTTTTGACGCAGATCTGCTGCTGGGCGCCGACGATTAGGGCGTGAAGAAAGCCCTTGCGGTGGCCGCGTTGGCACTGGCCGCATTGGCGGTGCGCCGCCACCTAGCCATGCGGGACGCCCTCGCAGCCGTGCCGGTCGAGCTGCGCCGACCGTTCCTGCCGTTCTTCCCCGCGTCGTACTCGGCCCGGACCCTCCGGCTCTGGCGTCTACCCCTGAGAATGTCGCCGGGGCGTGGCGTCGCAGTCACCGAGCGTCAGGTCGGTGACCCGGCCCTGCGGGTCCTGGTCACGACGCCTGCCAATGGCGAGTCGCCGTGTCCCGCGGTGCTGTGGATCCACGGTGGCGGGATGATCCTCGGCTCTCCGAGTATCGAGTTGCCGATTGCGGACGAGCTGGGAATCGACGCCGACCGGATCGCTGTCGCCAGCGCGGGCGGCGGCCTGTCCGCCGCGGTTACCCAACGCAGCCATGATGAGGGCATCCCGCTGCGGGCCCAGGCGCTCGTCTACCCGACGATCGACGACCGTACCGTCCTGCGCGATGATCACGGCGGTCGCGGCCGCTTCGTATGGACGCCAGGAGCTAATCGGTTCGGATGGACCTCTTACCTGGGCGGGGAGCCGGACCCATCGGCGGCACCCGAATACGCCGTGCCGGCGCGCCGCACGGATCTGACGGGCCTGCCGCCGGCTTGGATCGGGGTCGGCGACCTCGACCTGTTCCACGACGAGGACGTCGCATACGCGGAGAAGTTGAAGGCGTGCGGTGTTCCATGCGAGCTCGTCACGGTGGCGGGATGTATCACGGGACGGACGGCTTCGCGCCGAAGGCGCCGTCGATGAGGGAATTCCGGCGCGGCATGTTCGAACACCTCCGGACCTACCTGTAGGCGGCGGCGAAGGCCTGCAGCTCTCGCGCGACGTCCGGTCCGCTGGGGGTGTAAATCACTTCGCGCACGCCGTTTTCGCCCAGCCAGGCCAGCCGTGCTCTGATCGTGTCGGCCTCGCCGATTGTCACCAGTGGACTGTTGGCCTGGCCGAGCAGCGGGCGGTCACGCTCGCTGAGATGGGTGACATGCCCCTCATGCGTCAGCAGATGGCGTTCACCCCGCGGCGCAAGCGCTTCCAGTGCCTCCCGCCACGCCCGCCCTCCCGGCAATGCGTCGACGGCGTCCGCCCCGGCGATGGCGTAGGCCTCGTGGTAGTGCACCACCTGCCACGGGCCAACGGCTTCTCGAACCCGCGGACTGCTCGCATCCTCGCCACGATCGAGAACGGTGCCGGCCATCAACGTGGCCACGGGAAGCGCGCTCGCCGTCGGCAGCAGTCCAATGATTCCGTCGGCGATCCGTTCGGCGAGTGCGATTCCGCGCGGCCCGAACACACTGAGCCACATCTTCACGTCGACGGGGCGCGGCGCGGCAAGGCCGTCGGTGTGAAGCATCCGCGCGGGCTTTCCGTCGATCGTGACGGTGTCGCCGGCCAGGAGTCCGCGCACGGCCGTCACATAGTCCTCGAGAGCGCGCAACGTCATCGGCCGCTGCCCCATGGTGCGACGCGCGGTGGCGCCGGTGCCGAAACAGGCCACGAAGCGGCCACCGGAGATTCGGGCGAGGGTTGCGATCGCAGACGCCATCGACATCTCGGATCGCTCGGCCGGAATCAGCACCGCAGTACCGAGACCGATGCGCGACGTGCGCTCCGCGGCGAGAGCGAGGTGGACGAAAGGGTCTTCCCACAGCGGCGCCGAGTCGAAGATCCAGACGCGTGAGTAGCCCATCGCTTCGGCCAAAGCAGTCAAGTCGCAGAAATCGGGACCGGGCGGCAATCCGCAGGCAAGCTGCACGGTCATGGCTGCACAGTAGCTGGAAAGCGCGCCAGTGCTGCTCGGCCCCGCAGATTAGGCGCGTGGGGAAAGTCTTCGCGCTCGCGGTCGTGGCACTGGTCGCGTAGCCCGCGAAGCCTAGTTGTTATTGCTGTTGTCGTTGTTTTGGGCTATCTGCTCGTCCAGCAAGACCTGCTGCTGGGCCTGCTCGTTCTGTTCTTCGGCCTGCTGCTCGGATTGCAGCATCTGCTGCAGGTTCAGCTGCTGTTGCAAGTTGGCCTCCTGTTGGTCGTCGGCCTCCTGCTGCTGCAGCTCTTCGTCTTCCTGCTGTTGTGCCAGGTCGTCGTCAAACGAGTCTTCGTCGATGGCGAACCCGGATGCGGGCGGCGCCGCATACGCCGGGGCGGCGTGAATCCCCGCGAGGAGCCCGCCCAACGCGATGAGGGCTCCGGCAGCAACGACCCTGGGTGTCACTTCCGCAAGCTATCATCGCCGGCTGTGAACTGCTTATACGTCGCGTTGGAGCGCGCCGTCCAGCGGACGTCCTGATGGCCCAGCGAATACGGCGCTCACGCTTCGCCCTCGGAGATCAGCAGAGCGTGCGCCGTAGTGCTCGGAAGCTCCCGAGACATGGGTCACCGGAATCGAGGCCACGTCCGGATGGGTCTCGTCGAGCGAGAGTCGATGGTCTCCGGCAGTTGTCCGGTGCTGAGCGGTCAGGCGCTCTGCCGCTGCCGCAGCACCTCCAGCGCCTTGTCTGCGTGGGTGTCCATGCTGAACTCGCTGGCGATCACGTCGAGCACGGTGCGGTCGGTGTCGATCACGAACGTGGTGCGCTTGACCGGCATGAGCTTTCCGAGCAGCCCGCGCTTGACGCCGAATTGTGTGGCGACCGTGCCCTCGGTGTCCGACAGCAGCGGGTAATCGAAGCGCTGCATGTCGGCGAACTTCGCCTGTTTCGTAACGGGATCGGCACTGATGCCGACGCGGTTTGCGCCGACGGCGGTGAACTCCGATGCCAGGTCACGGAAATGGCAGGCCTCTTTGGTGCAGCCCGGCGTCATGGCCGCGGGATAGAAGAAAAGCACGATCGGACCGTCGGCGAGCAGCCCTGTGAGGCTTCGCACAGTGCCCGATTGGTCCGGCAATTCGAACTCGGATACCTGGTCACCACGTTTCATGGGTGTCACGCTACGCCTTACTGCTAGCCGACCGGGTTCGACCGGTCTGGGAGGATTACTACGTGCAAACGACCGCCAACCTCGCGGTGACCACGTCGCGCGATGACTTCTGGGCGCTGGCCGCCGAGCACCGGGTTGTTCCAGTGACTCGCAAGGTCCTCGCCGACAGCGAGACCCCGCTGTCGGCGTACCGCAAGCTGGCCGCCAACCGGCCCGGGACGTTCTTGCTTGAGTCGGCGGAGAACGGCAGGTCGTGGTCGCGGTGGTCATTCATCGGTGCGGGTGCCCCGTCGGCGCTGACGGTGCGTGACGGCGAGGCGGTGTGGTTGGGTGTCACCCCGCAGGACGCGCCGTGCGGTGGTGATCCGCTGCAGGCCGTTCGGGCCACGCTGGCACTGCTCAAGACCGAGCCGTTGGCCGGCCTGCCCCCCCTCTCCAGCGGGCTGGTTGGGTTCTTCGCGTACGACATGGTGCGCCGCCTGGAGCGGTTGCCCGAGCTGGCCGTCGACGACCTGGCACTGCCCGACATGTTGCTGCTGCTCGCCACCGACGTCGCCGCCGTCGACCACCACGAAGGAACGATCACGCTGATCGCCAACGCGGTGAACTGGAACGGCACCGGTGAGCGGGTTGATTGGGCCTACGACGACGCGGTAGCCCGCCTCGACGTGATGACCGCCGCGCTGAGCGAGCATCTACCGTCGACCGTCGCGACGTTCGGCAGGCCCGAGCCGCTGCACCGCGCGCAGCGCACGCTGGAGGAATACGGCGCGATCGTGGAGAAGCTCGTCGGCGACATCGAGGCGGGCGAGGCGTTCCAGGTGGTGCCGTCGCAGAGGTTCGAGATGGACACCGACGCCGACCCGATCGACGTATACCGGATGCTGCGGGTATCCAATCCAAGCCCCTACATGTATTTATTCAACGTTCCCAACGATGCTGGCGGATTGGACTTTTCGATAGTCGGTTCGAGCCCCGAGGCGTTGGTGACGGTCCAGGACGGGCGCGCCACGACCCATCCGATCGCCGGAACGCGGTGGCGCGGGGGCACCGAGGAAGAGGACCAGCTGCTGGAAAAGGAGCTGTTGGCCGACGAAAAGGAACGTGCCGAGCACCTGATGCTGGTCGACCTGGGACGCAACGATCTGGGCCGGGTCTGCGCGCCGGGCACCGTGCGCGTCGAGGACT
>DATARY010000235.1:0-3598 GCA_036263935.1 Mycobacterium sp. | reverse complement strand
GGCACCAAGGTCGGCGAACAAGCGGCCCAATTCCCCGCCCGCCACAATGACGCCGAGGTCGAGGATCCGCATGCCGTCGAACGGTCGTCGGGGCCCGGCTCGTTCAGCCGGCGCCGCGGCCGCTGACGCGGATCGCTGCGTTACCCAGGTGGATTCATGTGCGCCGGGCCGCGGCGCCGAGCGCACATAGCCGGCGTGACGGCCGTCGATCACAAACGCCCCTGCCGGGACCGCGAGCGTGGCTCCCGCCCCGATTTTCGCGTCGGTCAACGCACCGACCACGCGAAAGTGCGTCGAGGACAGCGCCTCTGCGGGCATCAGCACCGCCGCGATCGGCACGCCGCGCTGCTGCCCCTCGGTCACAAGCGCGTCCATCGTCTGCCGGGCGAACAGGTCTGCGATCGCGGCGTTGAGGTCCCGTGACGCGGCGTACCGCGCCGCGATGCTCTCAAATTTCGGATCGGCGAACTGCCCGGGCTCGCCGAGCCACGCGCGCATCCCCCGCCATTGGCGGGGTGACAGCAGGCAGATCCGGACATGGCCGTCCCTGCACGGAAAGATCGGGTAGATCTGCTGGTTTCGCGGCCGGCCGCGCCACAGTTCACCCGAGCGCTTCTGGCCGACGGCCGCCTGGCCCTCGGCGCCAAAGGGCGGGTCGAGGCACTGCAGCACCGCTTCGAGGCGGGAGAAGTCGACGTAATCGCCTCTGCCGTAACGTAACCGTTGGTAGTAGGCGGCCAGCACGGCCCAGGCCGCCTGCACCGCGGCCGTCGCCGACGCGACGCCGGAGGGCGGCAACACCGGGGTCCCCGACGTCGGGCCGGTCCGCGACAGCCCGGTGGACATCGCATACAGCACCGGATCGGTGGCCCGCCACGTGGCGTACGGGCCCGCCGAGCCGAAATCGGTGACCGACAACGCGATCAGATGACCGAACCGCTCGGCCAGCGCCGCGCACGACGTGCCAAACGCGGCGGCACCATGGGGAACGCCGCCGTCGACCACGATGTCGGCCGTGCCGGCCAGTGTGATCAGCCGTTCGCGGTCGACGGCACGGTCCGGGTCGAGCACCGCACCGCGCTTGTTGGCGTTGTTCAGTGCGAACGGAATGCTGGCGCCTTCCACGGTGGGCCGTTCGCAGCGCGCCGGGCTACCGCCGGGTGGCTCGATCTTCAAGACGTCGGCGCCAAGGTCGGCCAATAGCCGACTCACACCGTCGGATTCGGTGCCTCCGAGATCCAGCACCCGAACGTTCGCCAGCAGTTCGGCGCCGTCGGTCACCGCGCCAGCAGCCTTTCCACCCACGTCAGGTGGGCGTCGGTTCCAGTCACCACGTACATCAGGTCGACGAACGCATCGGGATAGCCGTTGTCGCGCAGCATTCCCACGGCCTCGGCGACCTGCTCAACCGACGTGCCTTCGGCGACGTTGATCCGGACATATGTGTGGATCGCCGACGGATCACGACCCGCGGCGCGGGCCGCATCGTCGATGGTCTGCCGCTGTGATTTGAGCATGCCGATGTCGGCGCCGCCGGGCGCTCGCACCGCGGCCATCCACCCATCGGCCCTCTCACCGATGCGCTTCAGCCCGGCCGGCGTGAATGCGCCGAGGTAGATCGGCGGACGGGGCCGCTGTACGGGTTTGAGGTCGACCCACGACTGCGGGACCGACCAGCGGGCCCCGTCGTGTTGGACCGGATTCGTCGTCCACAGCGCGTCCAGGGTGTCCAGCAGCTCGTCGAGCTGCGGGCCGCGGCGGCGAAACGGTGCGCCGGCCGCCTGGTACTCGTCGGGCGACCAGCCGATGCCGAACCCGGGCAGCAGCCGGCCGCGGCTGATCACATCGATGCTGGTCAGTTGCCGGGCGAACTGGACGGGCGGATACCACGGCGCCACGAACACGCTGCTGCCCAGCCGCACGCGGGACGTCGCCGCCGCGGCCACGGTCAGCGCGACGAAGGGATCCAGATTGGTGCGGAACTCGCCGGGGACGGTGTCCTTGCCGATGTAGCCGACGGTGGGGTTCACCGCTGCCAGCAGCCGATCGCCTACCCATAGGCTGTCGGCGCCGAGCTCTTCTGCGGTCGTGGCGAAACGGGCCAGATCGTCGTAGGCGGCCCTGCCGAATTGCGGCACCGCGAATCCCAGCACGATCGTCAGGCTAGTGCGTAGGACCCAGCGATTCGGGTACAAGGGCCCCACCCATTGTTCACCCGTCGAGACGATGATGTTGCAATGACCGCCCAAGCCCTCTCCCCGACGCTGCCCGATAGCGAACTCGAACTGATCAATGCGTACTGGCGGGCCGCCAATTACCTGTCGGTGGGCCAGATCTACCTGCTGGACAACCCGCTGCTGCGCGAACCCCTGGCGCCCGAACACATCAAGCCGCGCCTGCTTGGACACTGGGGCACCACACCCGGGCTGAACCTCATCTACGCCCACCTCAACCGGGTCATCCGCCATCGCGACGTCAACGTCATCTACATCACCGGACCCGGCCACGGTGGTCCGGGTCTTGTGGCCAACGCCTACCTGGAGGGCACCTACAGCGAGGTGTATTCGGGCATCGAGGAAGACGTCGAGGGTCTGCGAAAGCTGTTCCGGCAGTTCTCGTTTCCGGGAGGAATTCCCAGCCACGTCGCCGCCGAGACGCCGGGGTCGATCCATGAGGGCGGCGAGCTGGGCTACGCGTTGGTGCACGCCTACGGCGCCGCCTTCGACAATCCGGATCTGGTGGTCGCATGCGTGATCGGCGACGGCGAGGCCGAGACCGGGCCGCTGGCCGCGAGCTGGCATTCGAACAAGTTCCTCAACCCGGTCACCGACGGCGCGGTCCTGCCGATCCTGCACCTCAACGGCTACAAGATCGCCAACCCGACGGTGCTGGCCCGCATCCCGCAGGAGGAACTCGAGTCGCTGCTCTACGGGTACGGCTACCGGCCGATCACGGTTGCCGGTGACGATCCGGCCAATGTGCACCAGCAGCTGGCCGCGGCGTGCGACCAGGCGTTCGACCAGATCGCGGCGATCCAGCGGGCGGCGCGGCTGGACGGCGAGACTGGCCGGCCGCTGTGGCCGATGATCGTGATGCGCACCCCGAAGGGCTGGACCGGGCCGAAAGTTGTGGACGGCAAGAAGGTGGAAGGCACCTGGCGGTCGCATCAGGTGCCGCTGGCCGAGACCCGCACGAATGCCGAGCACCTGGCGCAGCTGGAGGCTTGGCTGCGCAGTTACCGGTCGGAGGAACTGTTCGACGGGAATGGCGCGTTGCGCCGGGAGCTGCGGGCGCTGGCGCCAACCGGTGAGCGAAGGATGAGCGCCAACCCGCACGCGAACGGCGGGGTGCTGTTGCGGGATCTGGACTTGCCCGCGTTCCCGGATTACGCCGTGCCCGTGCCCAAGCCGGCGACCGGCACCGCCGAAGCCACCAAGGTGCTCGGCACTTTCCTGCGCGACGTGATCGCCCGCAACCCCGACCGATTTCGGCTGATGGGTCCCGACGAAACCGCGTCAAACCGGCTGTCGCCGGTGTTCGAGGCGACCGACAAGGTCTGGCTGGCCGGGATCGGGCCGGACGACGAGAACCTCGCCCC
>DATARY010000206.1:0-4184 GCA_036263935.1 Mycobacterium sp. | reverse complement strand
TCCTGGTGGCCGCAATCGCGTTGGAGTCCTACAGTTTTCGCACCGCGGTGGTCGAGTCGCGACCGCTGAAGGGTTCCGGCAACTGGTGGCGGTTCATCCGGAACTCGCGCAACCCCGAGCTTCCAGTGGTGCTGCTCGAGGACACCGGGGCGTTGGTCGGTCTGATCCTCGCGCTGGCGGGTGTCGGGCTCACCGTCGTCACCGGCAACGCGGTGTGGGACGGCGTCGGCACGGTCGGGATCGGTCTGTTGCTCGGCGTAATCGCGATCATCCTGATGGTCGAGATGCACAGCCTGCTCATCGGCGAGGGCGCCACCCACGCCGATCAGGAGGCGATTCGAGCGGCGCTGGTTGACACCGAGCACGTCGACCGGGTGATCCACCTACGAACGCAGTACCTCGGCCCCGACGAGCTGCTGGTGGGCGCCAAGATCACGCTGGCGCCCGAGACCGATCTGGCGACGGTGGCAGCCACGATCGACGCGGCCGAGGCCGCCGTGCGCGCGGCGGTCCCCGCGGCGCGGGTTATCTACTTGGAGCCTGATCTCGATCGTGCGCTGACCAGCTAGCGCGGTCTTGCATGAACCGGATCAGCACGTCCTCGGCCAAGCCGTATTGCCTCGCATCCACCCAGAGAGTATGGGGGACAGGACCTTTCGCACGGGCCCGGCGCCCACCCGGAACCGCAACGTAGCCGCCGATGTCGGCTTGGGCGAGTAGGTCGAGGACCGTGGTGACATCTGCGGTGTCGAGATCGGAGATCAACTCCCAGGTGTCCGCCCACACGCCGTTGTCTCGACCGCCGGGCGGCAGCCAGTACGGAATCTCGCAGGACGCTATGTCCTCGAGTGGCCTGATCAGCGAGCTCACCGCGGCCTCCACCAACTTTGACGCTCAGCACATTATGCCGCACCGCGACTAGTGGCATCGCGGATGACGCGGTGTACGTCGGGCTTCGGCGCGCCACCGTCCTGGGCGATCCACGGCCCCTCGATCGACGGGTCGAGGATCCCGTCCTCCAGCCATGTGTAGCGACCGTCGAGCACATCACGAGCCAGTGTCCGGTCGGCGTCGTCGGAGTTGCGCCACAGTTCGTCGAACAGTTGGTCGGCCCGCACCCGCGCCTGTCGGCAGAACGCATCGGCGAGCTCGATCGCCGAATCGTCCGCCCGGTCGCGCTGTGCCCGGACGCAGGTGGCGGTCATCGCGAACAACTCCGCGCCGATGTCCACGATCCTGCCTAGGAACCGCTGCTTGTGCTCCAGCTTGCCCTGCCACCGTGACATCGCGTAAAACGTGCTGCGCGCCAGTCGGCGGCTGGCCCGCTCGATATAGCGCAGGTGCGTGCCAAGCGGCCCGAACTCGCCGAATGACGTTGGCAAATGGCCCTTTCCGGTGACCAGGGTGGGCAGCCAGCGAGCGTAGAATCGGCCGGCGTTCGCGGCCGCTCGTGCTTTGCGCCGCATGTCCGCGTGCGGGTCGATGATGTCGCCGGCCACGCCCAGATGTACATCCACCGCCTCGCGTGCGATGAGCAGGTGCATGATCTCGGTTGAGCCTTCGAAGATCCGGTTGATCCGCATGTCGCGCAGCACCTGCTCGGCGGGCACCCCGCGCTCGCCGCGAGCGGCCAGCGACTCGGCGGTCTCGAAGCCGCGGCCGCCGCGAATCTGCACGAGCTCGTCGGCGATCAACCAGGCCATCTCCGAGCCGTACAGCTTGGCCAGTGCCGCCTCGATCCGAATATCGGTGTGGCCCGCATCGGCGAGTTCACTGGCCAGCTCGACCATCGCCTCCAGACCGTAAGCAGTGGCCGCGATGAACGCCACCTTGCCGGCCACCGCGTCGTGCTCACCGACCGGCCGGCCCCACTGCACACGCTCCTTGGACCACTCCCGGGCAATCTTCAAGCACCATTTCGCCGCCCCGCAGCACGTCGCGGGCAGCGACAGCCGCCCCACATTCAGCGTGGACAACGCGATCCGCAGCCCGTCGCCTTCCTTACCGATTCGGTTGGCGGCCGGCACCCGCACATTGGTAAGTCGGGTGAGGCCGTTCTCGATGCCGCGCAACCCCATGAACACGTTGCGGTTCTCGACCACGATGCCCGGTGTATCCGCCTCCACCACGAACGCGGTGATGCCGCCCGGGTGGTCCTCGCTGCTGGGCACTTTGGCCATGACCACCATCAGGTCGGCAATCACGCCGTTGGTGGTCCACAGTTTCACCCCGTCCAGCACGTAGTCATCGCCGTCCGGTGTGGCCGTGGCGTGCATCCGGGCCGGATCACTGCCGACATCCGGTTCGGTGAGCAGGAACGCGCTGATCTGACGCGTACACAGCGGCAGCCACGTGTGCTTCTGCTGCTCGGTCCCGAACATCGCGATCGGCTGCGGTACCCCAATCGACTGGTGCGCGGAGAGCAGTGCGCCCAGTGCGGGATGCACCGAGGAGACCAGCGCCAGAGCCTTGTTGTAATGCACCTGCGACAGGCCGAGCCCGCCATACTCGGGTTTGATCTTCATGCCCAATGCGCCGAGTTCCTTCAGGCCGAGGATCACCTTGTCCGGGATCTGCGCATCCCGCTCGATCACGGCGGCATCGATCTGCGACTCGCAGAACTCGCGCAGCCTGGCCAGGAACGCCTCGCCACGCTCTGCGGCCTCCGGCAAGCCGGTTGGGTGCGGATGGACCAGGTCCAACCGCAACCGGCCGAGGAACAACTCCTTGCCGAAACTGGGCTGGAGCCACCGTGCCTCCCGCGCCTGCTCGGCGACCTCCCTGGCCTGGCTCTCGCTGACTTCCCGGTGAACGGTCATCGCAGACCTCCTAGCAGCCGCCCTACTCGACAGTAACCCCAATCGCCGGTACAGAGGTAGCCCGCTTCTGGGCTAGCCACAGTCGCATGTTGTGTCGGACCGTGCGGCCGACAAGCCGCGCCGACGGGACCATGTAGAGGCTGTCGAGCAAGCTGAACCGGCGCAGGAACCATTCCGCCAGAACGGGATCCGTCTCTGCAGCGCCGAGGAACTGGTCGAACAACCCGCCCACCGGGCGGTACCACCACGGCATCGGACCGGTGGCGCGGTGCAGCACGAGATCGCCGATCGCGTTCATCGTCCACACCGGATAGGTCGTCTTCGCGGTCGCGCGATAGAACTCGCATGCCAAATCGGCCCCCGGCGCCTCGAGCGCGCGCCGCAGGTGACCCGCCTGCAGTGACGTCATCGTCATGCCCTGGCCGAAGGTTGGGTTGAAGCTGGCCACCGCGTCGCCGAATGCGATGATGCCGGCGGGGAAGCGGTCGAGCTTGTCGTAGCGGCGCCACCGGCTGGTCGGGTATTTGTGGAACGCCACATCGCCGATCGGCTCGCCGTGTCGCACCGCCGCTGCGACATGTTGGGGCAGGATCTGGTCGGCCAGCGCGCACATCCCGGCAAAATCGTGCGGCGGCTCGACCCTGGCCACCCCGAACGTCGTCAGGCCCCAGCTGCAGTCCTCGTAATAGAGCATGCCCAGCCCGAGCGGCTGCTGACGGGAGGCGCCCGCGACGATCACCTTCTCGGCGATCAGGCCATCCGGGATGCGAAGCTGATGGGTGGCGTAGCCGATGCCGACGTCCACGGTGTCCTCGCGCGGGCGCTCAAATCCCCACTGCGCCAACCAGACCGGCAGGCGAGTGCCGCGGCCGGCCGCGTCGATGACGAGGTCCGCGTCCACCACGTCCGATTCCAGCACCACGCCGGTCACCTGCTGCCGTGCCGAGTCGAATCGGGGCTCGATGACCGTGTCACGGACGACGTCGACGTTGTCGATCGCCTTCACCCGCCGCCGGAGCTGCCACTCCAGTTGTGGCCTGCTCGGCACGTACGCGGTGAACTCGTCCTGTAGGCGATGATGGGTGCCGAGCACATGGCCGGCCGCTCCGAAGTGGATGCAGTCCGGCCGGTTCTCCAAAATCGGCACGCCGTTGGCCACCATGTCGTCCAGTAGGCCCGGGAAATGCGCTTCGAACTCCTGGGCGCCGCGCGCCATCAGCAGATGCACGTGCCTGCCCTGTGGAACAGCGGCCCGATTGGCCGGGCCCTCCGGCAACTCATCGCGCTCATAGACCGTCACCCGGTCGTAGAAATCCGATAGCACCCGCGCAGCGCACAAACCCCCGATGCTGGCGCCGATGACGA
>DATARY010000155.1:0-2807 GCA_036263935.1 Mycobacterium sp. | reverse complement strand
ACAACCTGCGGGGCTATCTCGACGACCTACCGTCGTACAAGAAAATGTCTACGAGGAACTTCCGGAATCACTCGATACGCTGTCGACGGATCCGTCACCGGCCGCTCAGATACGCGCGTCGGTGACGTACAACCACGTCATTGAAGGCATGATGGCGTTGACGGGATACTATGCGTGGCACCGGATTTGCGTGGAGCGCCGCATTCTTCCCGGAATGCAGGAACTGGTTCAACGTATTGGTGACGATGAGCGACGCCACATGGCGTGGGGCACGTTCACCTGCCGGCGCCACGTCGCCGCCGACGATGCCAACTGGAGGGTGTTCGAAACACGTATGAATGAGCTCATTCCGCTGGCGTTGCAGAACATCGACGATGCGTTCGCCCTGTACGACGAGGTCCTCTTCGACTTCACCATGGAGGAGTTCCAGCAGTACGCCACCGACAACGGGATGCGACGGTTCGGCACGATCAGCAGCGCGCGGGGCCGCCCGGTCTAGGAGATCGACCTTGACTACTCGCCGCTACAGCTTGAGGACACGTTCGCCGACGAGGACGAAAAGGCCTTGGCGGCCTTGGCATAAAGGCGCCCATGTCGGCGCATCGCGCCGCGACAGGTCACGCGGCTGCTCAACACACGCTTGGTCAACCATTGGCGTGAAGCGCGTCACGCCGCTGCGGGTTGGCCGGTGAGGGCAGCGGTGAGGTGTCGTCGGTTGTGAACGCCGACCTTGCCGAAGATGGCCTTGGTGTGGTCGCGCACGGTGTGGGGCGACAGGAACAGGGAGCGCGCGATGTCATCGCTGGGGCGGCCCTCGATGATCCCGGCGGCGACGTCGCGCTCGCGGGAGGTGAGGTTCCAGGCGGGCATCAGCACGCTGGTGAGGTCGGCTGGGGGTGCGCTCTGGAGGGTGATGGCGTATCCGCCGTCGACGTGCGGGCCAGTTAGCGATGCCGCGCGGACCAGCACCCAGGTGCCGTCGGCGGCCTGCAGGCAGACCTGGGCGGTTTGGTCGGGCTCCGCGGTGTGGATGAGGCGAGCGAGCATGGCGTAGATGAAGCCGGGCAACGGGTCGGCGTCGCTGGGCGTGGCCAGCCCCAGCCGGGCGATCCAGCGCCAGGCCTGGCTGGTGGCGGTGACCAGCGTCAGGTCACCGTCGACGACGATGGTGCCCGGCTCGCCGGGATCGGTGCCGCCCGGGATGGTTTGGCGCAGCCCGGCTCGCAGCCGGGCCGCCAGCAGCGGTGCCACGCCGACGATGAAGGCGGCGTCGCCGGGGTTAAACCAGGCGCGGTCCTCGTCGCGGTACAGGGTCAGGTAGGCCCATCCCACGCCGTCGGCGGCGAGGCGGGCGCAGAGCTGGTCGCCCAGGCCGCCGGGGCCGAGCATCTCCCGCCACCGCGGGTCGCGGTCCAAAGCGCCGCCGGTGGCCGCGCTGAGCACGCTCACGTCGGGCGGGCGAGGGAGGCCAGGCGGTGGGCCGGTGGTGCTGCTTTGCAGGTCGAGCGGGAAAAAGCGGCGCGGAGCGTGGCCGATCACGGGGTTGGTGACGGTATAGCGGGTGAACAGGCCGGTAGCCGGGTCGAGCAGCACCCAGCACCAGGTGTCGAACCCAATCGCGCGCTGCAGGACCTCGGCGGCCTCCCAGCGGAAGACATCGTTGTCCATCTGCGCTCGGGCCAGCCGCCCCAGCGTGTTGCGGGCCGAGCGGTGCAGGGCGTCACTTCTCATGGTTTTCGTCATGCGACAGCGCGCTCCCCGCTGACCTTGATGCCGGTCCGTCCGAGGTTGCGGTACTGCATGGTCGTCTCCTCAAGTCGCTAAGGTTGCGTTCCCGATGCCGTATCGCCGCAGCAACGAGACTTATCGAAAAAGTATTCCGGATAGCTTGTGAAGGTTTTGAATCACTACACGCATCGACGGATAGCGAACGTGTCAGGTTCAACGGAACCGGCTCGCTACTGCTCTGCACTCGGGAGATCCGGCGTTCGACGCACTACCGGCCTATTTCATGCAGCGACTCGAACCGGTTGTCGGGTCGCTGCTCGAGGCCGCGGTCGCGGCGGGAGAGATTCGTGCCGATATCAGCGCAAAGGATCTTCTGCACGCCATCGCCCTGCTGTGCCAACCCGTAGCCGGCGAGGAACTCGTCTGCAACCAACGCTTGGTCGCCATCTTCACCGACGGACTGCTTCACACCGCCGAGGCACGACGGCGCTGAGTGCGACTTTCGCCGACTGATACTCAACCCACACAACGAACTGAACCCCGGCGAGCGGGCATCGTTCATTGATGGGCAAGCCCCGGTTCCGGAATCGGAATTTTTCTGAGCTCCAAGCGGTCTCGACCGATACCGTCGATCTCCCAACGTCGCATCGTCTCCGTGGCCGGTGGCTCCATCGTGCGGTTCGCTTCTGAAGCGAAACTCACTGCACCCCATGCAGGCACGCGAGAAACGCATGAAAACGAGTTCAGCGCTGCACAACCCGCGCCAGCGCATCCAGTGTGTGTTTCATCGCCTGTCGATTGCGAACCGAGCGCCGTCCCAGGCCGGTAGAGACGGCCGAGGTCACTTTGTAGAGCAGGTCGCGCTGATCGACGGTCCGCTCGGTGACCTCGCACCCGCCGGCTCGCGGAGCAATCTCGAACTCCCAGGCCGCGACGGGGCGACCAGCGCCCTTGACGGTGAAGGCGAAGCGTCTCCCGGGATCGGCCGCGATGACCGTGCAGATCGTGCTCCACTTCACCCAAGGGCGCCGGTTGTCCCCGCGGAACGTCGATCCGACGGTGCCCGGCTCACCGGTGAG